>NZ_JASKYT010000606.1:0-3418 GCF_041028275.1 Streptomyces sp. PU-14G | reverse complement strand
AGGGGGCACCGATGGGGACGCACCGGCGGCCTTGGCCCGCCCACCCCCGTCACCCGTGACGGCCGCTGCTCCCGCCACCCGTGACGCCCGCGACTCCCGTCACTCGTGACGCCCACCGACACCGCCGCCCTCCCACGCGCCGCCCCCGGACACGGGAACCGGACCGCGTGACGCCCGTCGCTTCGAGTGCCGGTGTGTCCCCCGCGGCACCGGGCATGAGAGATCCTGCCGAGGCAGCATGCCCACGCCGTACGGCGGACACCCGCGACGGCGCACACGACGGAAACGAGGGGGCACCGATGGAGACGCACCGGCGGCCTTGGCCCGCCCGAGCCCTGATCGGCCGGGCCCTGGGCCCACGTACCGCAGCGCAGCGGCGCACAGGTGCAGGCGGCGGCCCGGTGGCCGCGGGTGCCGAAGGGGTACGCGCCGCCGTCCGCGACAAGCTCAGCACCTGGGACCGCTCGCTCTTCCGCCACGTGGCCGTCACCGACTGGCCGCGCGCGGAAGGCGTACTGCCCCGGTTGAGCCGCACCGCCGACCACAGCAAGCTGTGGACCGGCGCCGCCGCGGCGATCGCGCTGTCGGGCGTGGGCGGCCCCCGGGCCCGGCGCGGGGCACTGCGCGGGCTGGCCTCGGTGGCGGTGACCTCGGCCGTGGTCAACACCCTCGGCAAGGGCGCCTTCGGGCGCAGCCGCCCGGTGCTGGACGACGTCCCGGTGATACGGCGGCTCAAGCGGCTGCCCACCAGCACCTCCTTCCCCTCGGGACACGCGGCCTCGGCCGCCGCGTTCGCGACCGGAGTGGCACTGGAGTCGCGCGGCTGGGGCGCGGTGGTCGCCCCCGTGGCGGCCTCGGTCGCGTTCTCCCGCGTCTACACCGGCGTCCACTACCCGAGCGACGTGCTGGTGGGCGCCACGCTGGGCGTGGCCGCCGCCTTCGGGGTACGCGCCGTCCTGGACGCGCGGCGCCGGGTTCCGCCGGCCCAGCCGCTGGTCGAGGCTCCGACGCTGCCCCAGGGGAGGGGCCTGTCGGTGGTGGCCAACCCGGGTTCGGGCTCCGCCGCCTTCGTCGACGAGGTCACCGAGGCGCTGCCCGCCGCGCGAGTGACCCGCTGGGACCCGGACGCGTGCGCACTGCCCGAACTGCTGTCGAAGGAGGCGCAGCGCGCCGCCGAAGAGGGCGGCGCGCTGGGCGTGTTCGGCGGCGACGGCACCGTCAACGCCGCCGCGCGCGCCGCGCTCCAGCACGGTGTTCCCCTCGCGGTACTGCCCGGCGGCACCCACAACCACCTGGCCCTCGACCTGGGCATCGGCACCTGCGCCGACCTGGCGAGCGCCGTGTCCGAAGGGCACGCCATCGCCGTCGACATGGCCCGCTTCGCCCCGCCGCGCGGTGCGGTCGGCCACGGCGGGAACGCGGGCGAGCCCGGCGGCGACGCGGGAGACCCCGGCTACTTCGTGAACACCTTCAGCCTGGGCGCGTACGGCGATCTGGTGGAGGTCCGCGACCACTGGCGGCAGCGGATCGGCCCGTGGGCGGCCGGACTGGTCGCCGCGGTGCACGTGCTGCGGCACTCACGCCCGTTCGAGGCGCGCGTGAACGGACGTACGCGCTCCCTGTGGCTGCTGTTCGTCGGCAACTGCTCGTACCACACCGTCGGCGGCGGCCCCGGCGGTGCGCGGCGCTTCAACCTCGCCGACGGCATGCTCGACATCCACCTGGTCAAAGCGGGACGCTGGGCCCGCACCCGCCTGGTGGCCTCCGCGATGGCGGGCGTACTCCACCGCTCCCCCGTGCACGCAGCCGCGCGCGGACGCCGGCTGCGGCTGGCGGGTGTCCCCGAGGGCACGCTGTGCTCGTACGACGGCGAGACGGCGCCCTCCCCCACGGCCCTGCTCATCGACAAGCCCGCCACCCCCCTGACCGTCTACCGGCCGCTGCCGGCCTGGCTGAGCGGCAAGCCACTGTCCTGACGAGCGCGCCTTCCCCTCGCGCACGGATGCCTCACGTGCGGATGCCTCACGTGCGGATGCCTCACGTGCGGTGCTGCCCCGCGGCTCGTCCTGTGCGGCTCCGCCCCGCGCGGCTCGTCGGTGCGGCACCGTGCCGCGCGGTTCCGTCCCGCAGGGCTCCGTCACGCCCGCGCGGGAGGGGCCGTCATCTCGTAGACCGCCGCTGTGACCACCCCGTACGTCAGGTGCGGTACGAGGTCGGCGAGCCAGTCGGAGGTCTGCCAGGTCCGGGGGTCCGAGACCCTCAGCGTCGCCATCGGTACATCGGAACCCGCCATCGCCGCCACCCCCGTCAACAGGCCCGCCACCGGCACGGCGGGCCGCCAGGGGAGAGCACGGGCCGCACCGTAGACCGCTCCGACCCCGACCCCCGTGACCATGCCGAGCACGGCCCCCAGACCCGACGCCCGGTTCTCCCGGGTCTCCCCCTCCCCGGGCACGGGCACGTGGGCCCGGTCGCTGGCCTCGTCCACCAGCTGCTTGGGCGCCGAGCTGCCGCCCCGGCCGCGCAGCACCATGTCCAGATAGGTGACGGCGTTGAGTGCCGTGGTACCGGCGGCACCCGCCGCGGCCCCGGCCAGAGTGTGACGCATCATGCCCGGCGCGGTTCCCAGCCCCCCATACCCAAAACTCCCGCCACGCCGCAACCGTGGACCCGTGCCCGGGCCGCGGCTGGGGCTGCGGTCCGTTCGCCGAAGACCGCGCCCTGGGGCCGCCCGCCCGCGTCAGGAAGGCGGCGCGGTTTCCGCGGGCCGCCCCGGCGCCCCCCGTCCCGCCGACCCGCCGACCCGTGGAACGGCGTACGGGACGCGCCCCGGTCCGGCCCCGGTACGCACGGTCGTCTCCCGTGCGGCCCCGTGCGGAGCCGCACGGGGCCGATCCCCTCTCCCCCGGGCCTCAGGCGCCGGAGCCTGGGGTGAGGGCGCCGATCTTCGGGACGGACGCCTTGCCGGTGGCCGACACGGGGCCGCCGGTCCAGTCGACCTTGAGAGAGGAACGCTGGTCGGGCGGCGTGATCAGGGCCGCGTCCGGCGTGACCGTCGGCACACCGGTCATCTCCGGGTTGCTGAAGGACAGCGGCGCCCAGGCGCTCTCGCCCGGGGTCAGCTCGATCGTCTCGCCGCTGCCACCGTTGCGCTCGGGGTCCACTGACACCTGGTCACCCTCGCTGTCGACGAAGGCGAAGCCGGGGAATCCGTACACCGTGCAGTTGCTGCCGGAGGTGTTGGTCAGGACGAGCGCGAAGTTCTCCTGCCCGGCGCCCGGATGGTTCGGGCCGATCTTCGCCGACAGGTCCGAGCTGGTGCACTGGTCCGCAGCGCTCGAAGTGTGGTGCGTGCTGTCCTTGCCGCTCTCCGTGGACACCATGCCGACTCCGGAACCCCCGGTCCCCCCGGCCCCTC
>NZ_JASKYT010000605.1:0-2825 GCF_041028275.1 Streptomyces sp. PU-14G | reverse complement strand
CCSTCCAACGCCCCCCGCACCCAGGACGGCCGCACCACGGTCACCTACGACCCCGACTGGGACCGCTCGGCGCGCTCCCTGGCCGCCGCCCTGCCCGGCGCCGAACTGGTGAAGGCCCCCCACCAGGGCGCCCGCATGAAAGTCGTCGTCGGCGATCCCGACCAGCGCGTACGCGAGGTCCGCGCACCCGAACCCGGCAGCCGCCCCGCGGAAGCCCCGATGCGCGGCGACGAGGTGAGCTGCGACTAGGGATTTCTTGCGGTTCCTGCTCCCGGTAGGGGGTGCCACTGTCCGCAGTGTGCGGTCCGCGGGTCAGTTGTGGCTTGTCGCGCCGTTCCCCGCGCCCCCTCCGGGGCGCGTTCCACGTCCCCCTCGTGCCCTTGGCCTATGCCCTTGGCCTAGTCCGAGGGATAGGGCTGCCGAGACGGTTACTCCGCGGGGCGGGCCGCGCGCAGGTCCTTGATGGCGCGGCGGCGGGCCAGGCGGTGGGTACGGCGGATCTGGGCCTCCTGGTAGCGGCGGCGGTCCTGCTCCGTCTCAGGAACCACCGGCGGCACCGTCCTCGGCTTGCCGCCCTCGTCGATCGCCGTGAACACCAGATACGCGGAGCCGACCTGAGTGGCGGGCGTCGACTCGTTCCACCGCTCGGCCAGCACCCGCACTCCGACCTCCATCGAGGTCCGCCCCGTCCAGTTGACCTGGGCCTTCACATGCACCAGATCCCCCACCCTGACCGGTTCGAGGAACACCATCTCGTCCATGGAGGCGGTCACGGCGGGTCCCTCGGAGTGGCGCCCCGCCACGGCGCCGGCCGCGTCGTCGGCCAGCTTCATGATCACGCCGCCGTGCACGGTCCCGTACAGATTGGTCTCGCTGCCCGTCATGATGTGGGAGAGGGTCGTACGGGAGGCGGCCGTCGGCTTGCCCGGAAGCTCACTGTGCGCCGCATGCGCCTGATCGGTCATGACCTCCACCCTATGGGGCGTCGCACAGGTCACCCGAGCCCGGCATTTTGCATCAGAACTGCTACAGCTCGTCGCCGAAGCGGTACCCACCCTGTGTTCCGCCATCCGGGTGCAGGCACACTGCGAGGCATGAATCAGTGGCCCGATGGTTGGACCGACAGCTCCCGGGGCCGGGAGGGCCGCGGCAGCGGTACGCCCCGCCCCRACCCCGCACAGCCGCGGACAGAACGGCGGAGCGGCAGAGCGGCAGAGCGGCGGGCCGGCTGCACAGCGGAGCGGCTGTGCATCGGACCGGTGGCACAGCCGACCAGCGGCACAGCAGACCGGCGGGATATCAGACCTCGTGCGCTACGGATGCACAGAGCGAAGGAGAGACATGCACATACCCATGCGGACCCGGCGCCTCGCCATAGGCGTCGGCGCGGCGGCACTGGCGGTGACACTCACGGCACCCGCGGTGCACGCCACCTCCACCCCTCCGACGACCGCCGCGCAACGCCAAGGGTGGGGCGACCCGCTGTCCGCGGGATCGGACGAGTTCGACTACGGCTCCGAGGCCCACCCCGCCGTTCCCGACCGCACCAAGTGGCATCTGGCAGGTGGCGACCCCGGCGCGTGCTGGCCGGGCCACGACGACAACGGCCGCCGCTGCGACGCCAACACCCGCGTCGTCGGGGGCGTACTGCGCATGACCGGTGACGCGGACGGCGACACCGGCTGGCTCGCCTCGTCCCACGGCCGGCGCTACGGCCGGTGGGAGGCCCGGGTGCGGTCCCGGGCCACTGCCGACGACAACGGGCGCCAGTACCATCCGCTGCTGCTCCTGTGGCCGGACTCCGACGAGCACCCTCAGGACGGCGAGTACGACTATCTGGAGAACGGCGCTCCCGGCGAGCAGTGCGCCGAGGCGTTCCTGCACTACCCGCACCCGGAGGGCGTGCCCGTACAGCAGGAGTCCGCGCGCAAGTGCGGAGTGGACCTGTCGCAGTGGCACAACGTCGCCCTGGAGTGGACGCCTGAGCACCTGCGTGGCTTCGTCGACGGCGAGGAGTGGTTCCGTTTCTCCGGCGGCGCGAACGCGGACCGCGACTGCATCCAGTGCGCCCCGTCCATGCACCAGGTCATACAGCTCGACAACTTCCATGGGGACGGCATGCAGGGCGCCGTCTACGAAGTGGACTGGGCACGGGTCTACGACCTGTCCGGCGACCACCGCGCGAGGTGACCCGCGCTGCCGGGCTCCCGACGTCCGCACCGCGGCGAACGAACCCTTGCCTACAGTTTCGTCAGGGCATCCCCTTTGTGCATCGCGACGTGATCGGTCTTGTCGCTCTTGATCTCGTACTGGGGATCGTCCTCGGTGCACCGGCGCATGTGGCCCTTGTACTCCACGTCCTGCGTGTGCTTCCTGACGATGACGCCTTCGACGTGTCCGGCCTCGGAGTTCCACCTGACGTGGTCTCCGACGGAGAAGTCCTTTCCCACCCCGGTCCCCTTTCGTCTTTCGTCGCTACGCGCAGTGGACATCTCCCCGTGTTCCCCCTGGCGGCGGCAACCACGCCGGTGTCTCCGCGCGACATGACGGCCACGCCGCAGGGCGGGCACCGCAGGGCGCCCGCGTCAGCCCGGATCGGTCGTGCAGACACCGTGCTCCCACGCCCAGGCGGCGATCTCCACCCGGTTCCGCGCGGCGAGCTTGCGCTGGACGTTGCCCAGGTGCGTCTTCACCGTCGACAGCGACACATACAGTTCGGCGGCGAGCTCCTCGTTGGTGCGTCCGCGCGCCACCAGCCGTGTCACGTCCAGCTCCCGCTGTGTGAGCGGCTCGGGCAGTGCGCCGGGCCCGCCGCGCCCCCGCCC
>NZ_JASKYT010000604.1:0-2161 GCF_041028275.1 Streptomyces sp. PU-14G | reverse complement strand
CCACACGCCCACCGCGTCGCCCTCCCGCTCCGCGGCCCCCGTCACGCGCACCGTGCGCTTCCCCGACGGATTGGGCACCGCACTCGCGGAGTGCCGCACCGACGCCCGTACCGTCAAGCTGCTGAGCTGGACCCCCGCCGAGGGCTACAGCGCCGACGACGTCGAGCCCGGTCCGGCCTCGACGGCCACCGTCGAGCTCGAACCCGCCGACGACGAGGCGAGCGACCTCGTCGTCAGCCTCCGCTGCTCCGACGGGGAACCGCACGCCGCGGTCAGGAAGGAAGCGGACGACGAGGACGACGACTGACGTCGTCGCACTGCTGAGCGGTGGCCGCCGTCCGCCCAGGTCCGCGCCCTCCCGCGCGCACGTGAGGCGGGCGACACTACGCTGGCTGTCACCCTCATGGGGGTCCTCCCGCAACACGCGAGCGAACCGAGGTACCGATCGTGACGACGCACCACTCCTCCTCCCAAGCCACCGCCGGCGGCACCGCCGTCCCGGGCCTGCCCGACCCGGCCGCAGGCCGTGCCGTGCACGCCACCGACCGGGCACACGTGTTCCACTCCTGGTCGGCGCAGGGGCAGATCGACCCGCTGGCGGTCGCGGGCGCGGAGGGTTCCTTCTTCTGGGACTACGAGGGGAACCGGTACCTCGACTTCACCAGCGGCCTGGTCTTCACCAACATCGGCTACGCGCACCCCAAGGTCGTCGCGGCGATCCAGGAGCAGGCGGCGCAGATGTGCACCTTCGCGCCTGCCTTCGCGATCGAGGCGCGCTCCGAGGCCGCCCGGCTGATCGCCGAGCGGACCCCCGGCGACCTCGACAAGATCTTCTTCACCAACGGCGGCGCCGACGCCGTCGAGCACGCGATCCGCATGGCCCGCGTCCACACCGGCAGGCCCAAGGTGCTGTCCGCGTACCGCTCGTACCACGGCGGCACCGAGCAGGCGATCAACATCACCGGCGACCCGCGCCGCTGGGCGTCGGACACCGGCACCGCCGGAGTCGTCCACTTCCACGCCCCGCACCTGTACCGCACGCAGTTCTACGCTCAGACCGAGGAACAGGAGTGCGAGCGCGCGCTGGCCCACCTGGAGCAGACGCTCGTCTACGAGGGCCCGCACACCGTCGCCGCCGTCATCCTGGAGACCATCCCCGGCACCGCCGGGATCATGATGCCGCCGCCCGGCTACCTGGCCGGTGTCCGCGCGCTCTGCGACAAGTACGGCCTCGTCTTCGTCCTCGACGAGGTGATGGCCGGGTTCGGCCGCACCGGCACCTGGTTCGCCGCCGACCTCTACGACGCCGTACCCGACCTGATGACCTTCGCCAAGGGCGTCAACTCCGGATACGTTCCGCTCGGCGGCGTCGCGATCTCCGAGAAGATCGCCGAAACCTTCGAGAGCCGCCCCTACCCCGGCGGCCTCACCTACTCGGGACACCCGCTCGCGTGCGGCGCCGCCGTCGCCACCCTGAAGGTGATGGCCGAGGAGGGCATCGTCGAGCACGCCGCCCACCTCGGCGAGAACGTCATCGGGCCCGCGCTGCGCGACATGGCCGAGCGCCACCCGTCCGTCGGCGAGGTGCGCGGCACCGGCGTGTTCTGGGCGCTCGACCTGGTGCGCGACAAGGAGACCCGCGAGCCGCTGGTCCCCTACAACGCCACCGGGGCCGACAACGCCCCCATGGCCGACTTCGCCGCCACCGCCAAGCGCGGCGGCCTGTGGCCCTTCGTCAACATGAACCGCACCCACGTCGTGCCGCCGTGCACCATCACCGAGGCCGAACTCAAGGACGGTCTGGGCGTGCTGGACGAGGCGCTCACCGCGGCCGACGCCCACACCACCGCCGCCTCGGGGGGCGCGGGCGCGTGATACGACGCAGCACCCTGCGCTCGCAGATCGCCGCCGCGCTGCGCGACGAGATCATGGCCGGACGGCTCGCCACGGGCCGCGACTTCACGGTCAAGGAGATCGCCGAGCAGTACGGCGTCTCGGCGACACCCGTACGCGAGGCGCTGGTCGATCTCGCGGCGCAGGGGCTGCTCGACGTCGAACACCACCGCGGCTTCCGCGTCCACGAGTTCACCCTCGCGGACTACCGCGCGATGTGCGAGGCACGGCAACTGGTCGTGGACGGCCTCTTCCACCGCGCCCCCAC
>NZ_JASKYT010000603.1:0-2792 GCF_041028275.1 Streptomyces sp. PU-14G | reverse complement strand
GCCCGGCGAACATCCGGTCGTACGACGCGAAGGTCGTCGAGACCACGGGAACCGTCAGGAACAGCCACTGCCACGCCGCACGTGTGGCAGCGGCCGAGAGCCCGGCGGGTGCCTTGCCCCGTACCACTTCCATCGCGGCGCGCAGGCTCCTGCGCACCTGGTCGCCGCCCGCGAGAAGGAACGCCTCGTGCAGGCGAAGCGCCTCGGTGAAGAGCCGGGCCCTGGCCCGCGCGAACTCGGCATCCGACCAGGGAGCGGAGCGCTCCCGCCGCTCCTCCGTCGCCCGGTCGGCGTCCGCGACGTAGTCGGCCGGGTCGGGCAGACTGCCGCCCAGGCGCTCCCGGGCCCGGGCGTGACGGTCGGTCAGCGCCTCCAGTTCGGACAGGATCGTCTCCGATTCCTGTGCGACTCGCCGCAACCGCAGCTCCTCCTGCCGCCACCGCCCGTGCATCTCGGCCGCCGCGTCGGCGTCCCGGCGAGCGGCGTCGTGCCGCTCCCGCACCTTGTGCTGCTCCTCCGCCCACGCCCGCGAGGCCCTGCCCCACGTGAACAGGGCGGTGAGCACGCCCGGCCGGCCCGCGCCGTGCGCGGCCAGCTCCTCCCGGCAGCGGTCCGCGTACGCAGCGCGCCGCCGTTCCTCCTCCGCCGCGAACTGGAGATTCCGCTCGACGTCCGGGCGTTCGGTGGCCGCCTGCGCCGCGGCGTTCCGCGCCTCCTCTCCCCGCCGCAGTGCCCCGGGGAGAGCGGCCAGGTCGTCGGCGGCGGCGCCCCGTTCCGCGCGCAGCCGCTCCACCTCGCGCCGGGCGGCACGGAACCGGGCTACGGCCTGGCGCCAGCCGTGCCGGTCCAGCCGCCGGGCGGGGTCGCTGAGATACGCGCGCAGTCCCCGGGGGGCCGGCGGCTCCTGCTGCTGCCGACGCCCCTCCCGGCCTCCACCGGACGTGCGCCCGCCCGACGAGTCGCCCCACCAGAACCGGCTGACGAACTCGCCCCGGTAGGACCGCCTGCCGAGCCGTGCCGCCACCGCGCCCCACACCGGCTTGTCCTCGAACAGCGAGGTCGCCGGCTCCCGCAGGTAGCTCGCGGTCTCGCGCCAGGCCTCCGGGAGCGCCGACAAGGCCGGGATCTCGGTGGTGATGTTCTCCACCGCTCCGTTGTTCGCGGAGGCGACGACCATCTCGTAACCGGTCAGGGAGTCGGCCAACTGGTGGAGCGTGAACTCCTTCCCGTCCACCCGGTGGACGTGCGGCTCCCCGGTGAACGCCTGGGTCGGCGCGTCCAGTTCGGCCAGCCGTTCGGCGCGCTCGGTCACCAGCGCCGCCACCACGTCCCGCAGCAGTGTCGTCTTGCCCGTTCCCGGGGGGCCGTTGACCGAGAAGATCCCCTCGGTGCCGCGCAGCGTGGCCAGCGCCTGGTTCACGGCGAACTGCTGGCTGAGCGCCAGCGGGTACGGCGAAGGCCAGCAGCCGGCGGGCGCCAGTCGTGGATCGACACCCGCCAGCACCTGCTCCGGGTGCCGGCGCACATCCACCCTGGCGTCCGTGGCCAGCCCGTTCTCGGGCGTCAGGTAGGCCTCCAGTACCGGGCCGCCTCGCCCGTCGGCGAGAGCGTCGGCGACGCGGTCGAGGTCGTCGGCGATGAAGCTGTTCAGCAGATCCTGCTGCGGCGGCTCGTCCGCACGGGCCTCGCCCACCTGAAGGCTCTTGATCCGGGCGGTCTCGGGCGCCAGGATCCCGGTCACTCCGAGCTCCTCGGCCAGCCACGCCGTGACGCCCGCCAGATCGGCGAGCGCGAGGGGCTTGCTGCCGATCTCGGGCGGCGGCCCGTCCCGCGTCTCCTTCTCCTCGTCCGCCTGGCGGCCGGCGGGAGCCGCGCCGCCGCCGTCCGAAGCGGGCTCCTCCGCGTCCCCGTCGCCACCGCGCCGGTCGTTCTCGGCCTGCGCGTCACCTCGCCGCTCCCGGTAGGAGCTGCGGGCGCCCTGGGCGAGGCTTTCGGTCGCCTTGGCCGCGCCTTCGGAGGCGGCCTTGCCCAGCATGCCCGGCAGCACCCTTCCCACCGACTCCCGCGCCAGGCCGGCGAGCCCACCCGTCACGCCGTCCGCGACGGCGCCCAGCGCCAGCCGTCCTGCCACCCGCAGCAGACTCTTCTCGCCGGGTACGACCCGGCCGCCTCGTACCTCGACCTTCCCGTCCCCGAGCGCCAGCAGCACCTCGGTGCAGGCGGTCTCCTTCGACGCGAAGCCGTCCAGCCACGCCGGGTCGCCGGGCCCCGGCTTGGCACTGCGGCCCGTGGCCCACGCGCAGGCGGACACCGTCACCGAATCCTTGATCAGCATTCCGTCTTCGTTGACGGTGAACGCGAGCAGCGCGCTGTGACCGCCGACCCGGCCGTCGTGGTTCTCCCCGCCGGAATCCTGGAAGACCTCCGCGAGCTGATCGCGCACCTTCTCGATGGGGAAGATCCCGCAGTAGACCGTGTGCTGCCACGCACACCTGGCGCGCGCCGGCCGTAGGCCGCTCCCCTGCTCCCAGGGAAGCGGTTCGCCGGACCGTACGGCCCGCACTCCACGCCGGGGGGCGACCTCGTCCACCTGCGGCGGACTGAAGATCTCCACCGCCCTCCAGTACCGCGCGATCTCGGCGTCGCGCTCCCGCCGACCGCTCTGCGGCGCGCGCTCGGTCCCTCGCCCTGCCATCCGTACCCCCTGTGGTCGAGCGATCACGCTACCGGCCGACAGGAGACCCGTGCGAGGCAGGCGGGCAGCCCAGGACCCGGCGCCGGCCCCCTGCCCC
>NZ_JASKYT010000602.1:0-2331 GCF_041028275.1 Streptomyces sp. PU-14G | reverse complement strand
GCAGGGTGCGGGTACGGCGCCCGCGGGGAGGCGGGAGGTGCCGGAGGGACTCCGCTGTCGGCAGGGCGGGAGTGCGCCGGGGCGCGCCTGGTGCGCTGGGCGCGCGGCGTCGGCGGGGAGCGGACGGCCGGCGGGTCAGCGGGAGCCGCGACAGAGCATGGCGGCGATGCGGCACAGGTCCACTGCCCGGCGCTTCGTGAGGTCCGCCTGTCGCTTCATGCGCTCGATCGTAAGGACGACGGAGGGGCCGTGTCACCGCCGATCCGCACTCTGAGACGGTTGCGTCCGCGATGTGGGACATCGGCCTCCCCGGGCGGCGTCACACGGCCGCCGGGTGACCGGAAATCACCCCTGTACGGACCTGGCCGTCTCGCATTCCGGGACCTGAGATCCCGTCTCGGAGGGGGCGGCGGCCGGGCAGTCAGCCGGCCAGGTGGACGCCGGTGCCTTCCATGGAGAGGTTCACCCCGTCCTTGTCGGCGTCGACCTTGTCGAGCTTCAGGCCCTCGGGGAGCTTGTCTATCGTCCGGTCGAAGTCGATCTTCTCGCGGATGGTCTTCTCGATGCCCGGGATATCGGAGCCCGGCACCTCGTCCGCGTGCAACCGCACGGTGTCGCCGCCCTTGACGCTGACGGTGCTGTAGACACTGCGCTCGACGGTCTTGCCGATCAACGGGATGGTCACACTGGCGCTGACCTTCACCTGGTCCTTGCCGGACTTGCTCTTGCCGCCGTAGCTCACACGCACGCCCTCGTCCGCCGCGTTGGACAGGTCCTTGTAGGAGAGGTGGACGGTGCCGGTGGCGTGGTCGGCCACGGCCGAGCTGAAGTTGTTGGACAGCGCGACGTCGGTGGCCTCCATGGAGACCTCGCTCAGCCGCACCTCGCGCCCGCCCGCCTTCGCGGTGACCCCCTTCACCTCGGCCGTCACCTTGTCCAGTTCCTTGCCGGCGACCTGGGTGAGGAAGGGAAAGCCCTCGATGGAGACCTCCGGATCGCCGGAGGAGGCGGAGCCCAGCTCGCTCTTGAGCTTCTTGGCCACCTCGTCCTCGGCGAGGTTGACCGCGATCCGGTCGGCGGCCACGAAGAGCCCGGCGAGTACCACCAGGATCACTAGCCCTATGCGTAGTGCGCGCATTGCGTTCCGTATCCCCCATGAGTCGGCTGGCTACGCGCGAGCGTAACCCGCTGCCCGTCCTTTCCGGGCAGTGGTGAGCGGGCGGCCCCGGGCGCGGGCGGCGCGCCCGGGGCCCGCGGCTCACAGCAGCGTGCGGCCCAGAAGGTACAGGGCGGGAGTGGCCAGCGTGAGGGGCAGCGCGACGCCCGCCGTCATGTGGACGAAGCGGGAGGGCCAGTCGTAACTGGCCACCCGCAGCCCCACCAGCGCGCACACCCCCGCGCCCAGCCCGAGCAGCGCGGCCGTGACCGGCTCCACGCCGTTCAGCTGGGACAGCGTGGAAACTGCCACCGCCACACCTGCGGCGGCGGCCAGCGCGAGGAGCACGGAGACGGGCCCTGGCAGCGGTACGGCACGCAGCAGCGCGGCTCCCGCGACGGCGGCGGCGCCCACCGTGACCGCCTCCGGATCGGTGGGGATCACCCCGGCGGCCAGCACCGTCAGCCCCGTCGCGGCGAAACCCATGGTGACCGCGTACAGCCGTTCGTCCGGGCTGGAGTTGTTGCGCAACTGCAGCACGAGGGAGAGCAGACACCACACACCGGCAGCCGCGAGCAGCACCGCCGGCGCGTTCCCCGAGCCGCCGTCCGGGTGGCGTCCCCAGCCGTCCGTCACCAACAGCCCGACATCGGCGGTCAGCCCCGCCACGAACGCGAGCGCGATGCCCTGCCGGGCGGGCCACATCCCATTGAGCCGGTACCAGCCCGCGGCCGTCACCGCCTGGAGCAGTACCACGGCTCCGGCCAGCGCACCGTGCCCCAGCGGGGCCACGGCCGCCAGCAGCGCCGCCAGCACCGTGGTGACCGCCGCCGGCGTGAAGCCGGGCGCGATGATCGGCGACCCGGTACAGGGCCGCGCTCCGCGCGCGGTCGGCGCCGAGTCCGCGGCGCCGGTCGCCCCCGCGGGTGCCCCTGCGGTCGCCCCTGCGGGCGGCGCCTGGCCGGTGCGGTCCCGCCCTGTCTGCGGGGCGTGTCCCCCCGGCTGCCCCTGCGGAGACCCGCCGAACGGCTGCGGCTGCGGCTGCGGAGACCCGCCGAACGACTGCTGCTGCGGCTGGGCGTACGGCTGGGGCTGGGACTGCGCGTACGGCTGGGGCTGGGCGGCGGCGGGTTGCGGCTGAGGCATCGGCTGCGACGGGTGGGGGTGCTCCGGCG
>NZ_JASKYT010000601.1:0-2966 GCF_041028275.1 Streptomyces sp. PU-14G | reverse complement strand
GGCAGGACCTGCAGAACGTGCCGCGCCGAGTGCTCGGCCTGCCGCGGCACGTTCTGCAGGTCCTGCCAGCAGGCGACGCTGAAGCGGCGCCGCAGCTCGCTGAGGACCGGTTCCACCTGGCCCGCGCGGGTCTGGAGCGCCTCCGTGCGGGTGCGCAGCGAGGCCAGCCGCTTGTCGATGTCCGCGGCCTTCTGCGGCAGCCCCTCGGCCTCGGCGCGGATCGCCTCCGCTTCCCGTACGACCCGGTCGGCGCGCTGCAGGGTCTCCTGCACCCCGTGGGTTCCGGCGCCCTCGTTGAGCTTGGTCAGCTCGGGCGAGAGCGCCGCCAGCCGGGCCGCCAGAGCGTCCGCCTTCAGGCCCTGCGCCCGTACCGCGTCCAGCGCGTTGCTCGCGGCGAGCAGACCCTGGCGGGCCCGCTCCACGGCGGGGGCCAGGCGGGCGAGCTGGTTCTCGGCCCGCGTCAGCAGGGAGCCGAGGCCCTGTGCGAACCGGTCGAGCTCCCCCTTGACCCGCTCCAGCTCCTGCCGCGCCCCGTCCAGCTCGGCGCGGGCCCGGGAGGCCGCGGAGGCGTCGAGGTCGTCACGGTCCAGGTCGTGCGCGTCGACGGCGGTGATGTACTTGTGGCTGACGCTGTCGATACGCCTGCCGAAGTCGGCGAAGTCCGCCGCGGCCTTGCGTCCTGCGGGGGAGGCGTCGACGGCGGTGATCGTCTCGATGGAGATGCGGAGGTCGCGCTGGGCGGTGTCCAGCTCGTAGAAAGCGGCGGCTGCGGCGTCCTTCGCCGCCTGCGCTTCGGTCCGCGACTGCTCGGCACGGCCACTGCCCCAGCCCCAGCGACGGGTACCGCCGCCGTTCATCGCCGCCACGCAACCTCTCCCCGTGTGTGCCGCTCGCTCATCGACCGATTGTCATTCTCCCACCCGAGGTCAACGAACACACGAGTCGATTCGTTCACGGCCCCGTCCTCCCCGCCCCACCCCGTGTTTGCGCTGCCCACCGCCCGGCAGGGTACGCTGTCGTCCCATCACTTCCGGGGCGCATAGCTCAGCGGTAGAGCGCCTGCCTTACAAGCAGGATGTCACTGGTTCGATCCCAGTTGTGCCCACTGATCTGTGTCGCAGGTCATAGCAGGAAAACGGCCCCCGCCGGCAATCCGGCGGGGGCCGTTGTTGATCGTTTAGGCGATATCCAGGGGCCGGCTATCCCCGAACCGCCCTGGCACCTTGGCGGCCGGGGCACCACGGGCGTCCTGTGCCGTCGCCTCGTGCCGGCTCGTCCCATGCGGCTACCCCCCCCGGTGTGGAACGACGAAACCCCCGGCGAGTAGGCCGGGGGGAACTGGGTGGGGAGTGGAGCGGTGGGCGGTAGTGCTGTGTACGGGGCCCGTTCGGTCTGGTCAGGGTGCGGCTGACAGCAGGGTGCGAGCTGCACAGATGCCTGGGCAGCTCGCACGCGTATTGCGGAGGAACTCGGGGTCTTCGTCAGTAGAGCTTGACGGAGGACGCCGAGTCGTTGAACCACGCCGGGACGTCCTTGCACTGCCCGGACGCTACGGGGACGCTCGGGCCTTCGTAGTTGCTGTCCCTGAAGACGGCCGCGAACCGTCCGGAGAAGTTGCAGACGGAGCTGGCCGTGTCGTTGAAGTTGTAGTCGCCGAACCAGGGGACGTCTTCGTTTGCCTTGAGGATCGGTGCGGGGCCGCTGCGGTTGAGGCCGTAGTCGCGGTACAGGCAGATCTGCCCCCAGTCGCAGGCGCCGGGCCCTTGACCGGTCGTCACGTTCACCGACCGTGGTGCCGCATCGGCCGCATAAGCGGGCGCGGCGGCGGCACCGGCGAGCATGACCGTGACGGCCAGAAGGGCGAGACGAGCTTTCATGCGATCTCCCATGGTCGTACATCTGCTGGCGATACGCATGGTGGGCTCGCGACGTACCGAATTCCAGGGAAAGTCGGGCAAACCACCCGTGAGTGCGGCGATATGATCGATATGTTGAACTAAAGGCCGTCTGTGGATTGCAATCTGACAGCACAAGGCCGATCGTCAACGCTGAAAAAGCCAAGGCCAGGGCTTCGCCCGCCCCAGCGCGACGCCCCTCCTCCGCCTCCTGTCGCCCCCCGGAACGCGAAGTAGGTGGCGCACGGGGCGAGGCTGACGCGCACCTCGATCGGCGCGGCCCGCGGCGGCAGGTGGTGCCAGTCCTCCGGCGGCGGGACGGGCGGGCTCGCGGGCGGTTCCGGCTCACGGGCGGTCACGGGCGGTTCCGGCTCACGGGCCCGGGGCAGCCGGTCTGCGAGGCCGTTCTTCTCCCGGCCCAGTGTCAGTGGGGCCTGCCAGACTCGGCCGTTCGCGACCAGGAAGGCAGATGATGACCGGAATCCCAGCCCCCGTACACCGTTCGCCCCGGTGGGCCGACGACACACGGCCGACCCCGCCCGCGGTCGGTGGCGAAGCCGAGACCTTGAGCGCCGTCCTGGACTGGCACCGGGCGACCTTCGAGCTCAAGTGCGCCGGTCTGCCCGCGCAGCGGTTGTCCGAACGGGCGGTGCCTCCGTCCGCTCTGTCCCTGCACGGCATCGTGCGGCACCTGGCCGGTGTCGAGCGGTGGTGGTTCCGCATCCAGTTCGCCGGCGAGGACGTTCCGCTGCTCCACTACTCCGACGACGACCCCGACCAGGACTTCGATGACCTGGGCGGTGACGTCGACGAGGCCTTCGCCGTCTGGCGGACGGAGTGCGAGCACTCCAGGCAGATCACTGCCGCTGCCGCGTCGTTGGACGAAACGGGGATCCGTAAGTGGACCGGCGAGCCGATCTCGCTGCGGAGGATCCTGGTGGACATGATCGCTGAGTATGCGCGGCACATCGGCCATGCCGATCTGCTCCGCGAGCGCATCGACGGCACTACCGGAATGTGACCAGGCGGCGCGGTTCCCTGCCTTCCCGGACGCGGGAGGGGGCGGCGGGG
>NZ_JASKYT010000600.1:0-2595 GCF_041028275.1 Streptomyces sp. PU-14G | reverse complement strand
GCCCCGGGGCGGTCCACGCCGGCGCGGGGTACCCGGGCCCGGGCGGGCAGTCCGGTCAGGCCGCGCAGTCCGGTCAGGCCGTACAGGCGCCGCACCCCTCAGCCGGATACGGGCACGGGGCAGCCGGATACGGACACGGGCAGGGCTACGGGAGCGGTCAGGAGGCGGGCGGTGAGCCGGGGGCGGTCGCCGGGCAGACGGGCGCCCCGGCGAACGGCCCGACGAACGCCCCGGCGAACGGCCCGGCCGCGGCACACGGCGGGCGCCAGGGGGTGCGCGAGTACCGGAGCGTGCGGGACGGCCGGTCCGAGCAGGGCAAACCGGACTCGGACGCGTTCGCCCCGCGGGTCCCGGGCCAGCGTGGCCGGGGCGCGGGCTGAGCGGGGCGGGTCACGTAGTGTGAAGCGCATGAACGATCGCATGGTGTGGATCGACTGCGAGATGACCGGCCTCTCGCTGTCCGATGACGCGCTCATCGAGGTGGCCGCGCTGGTGACCGACTCGGAGCTGAACGTACTCGGGGACGGCGTGGACATCGTGATCCGCCCGCCCGCCTCCGCTCTCGAGGCGATGCCGGAGGTGGTGCGCCAGATGCACACCACCTCCGGCCTGCTGGCGGAGCTGGACGGCGGCACGACGCTGGCCGACGCGGAGGCCCAGGTGCTGGCGTATCTGCGCGAGTGGGTTCCGGACGCCGGGAAGGCACCGCTGTGCGGGAACACGGTCGGCACCGACCGCGGCTTCCTCGCCAGGGACATGCCGGCCCTGGAGGGCCACCTGCACTACCGCATCGTGGATGTCTCCTCGGTCAAGGAGCTGGCCCGCCGCTGGTACCCGCGGGCCTACTACAACAGCCCGGAGAAGAACGGCAACCACCGGGCGCTGGCCGACATCCGCGAGTCGATCGCCGAGCTGCGGTACTACCGGGAGGCCGTGTTCGTCCCGCATCCGGGGCCCGACTCGGAGACGGCGAAGAAGATCGCCGCCCAGCATGTGCTGCCCCCGGCGCACTGACGGGGCGGGCGCCGCTCCGGCCGGGTGGGGGTCCCCCTCGGGCCCCGCCCGAAACCCGTGCGCGAGCACACGCCCGAACCCTGTACACTCGTAGCGGCCGGTCAGGGAAAGATCCTCTCCCGCACCGGACGTGGTGGTCGTAGCTCAGTTGGTAGAGCACCTGGTTGTGGTCCAGGATGTCGCGGGTTCAAGTCCCGTCGATCACCCTCACAGAGCGAGGCCCTCTCCGGTAAGTCCGGTGGGGGCCTCGCTCGTTCGTGCCATGAGGTCGCTCACGGTCTCCCGGGTACGGAAAACACCGCGTTCCCGGCCTCCCTGCCGGGAGACGGGAACGCGGCGCTGACGGGCGGGCAGAGCTCGGTGTCTGCCGTTACGGGTCGTTCGGCTCAGTCGTTCTGCATCGGGCCGAAGACGAAGACGACCGAGTCGCTCATGATGTGGTCGTCGTCGGAGACGTGGATCTTCTTCCACTCCTTGCTGACCGACTCGTGCACCGAGTTGTACTGGTGCCCCTTCGGCCAGGCGGCAGCGGAACCCGCGCCCGCACCGGCCAGGCCGAGTACGGCGAAGCCGACGGCGACGGAGCGCACGAGCGTACGCATACGCATGGGAACCTCCAAGGGTTGGTTGGACGAAGCACCACGATGGCTGCCGAAGTGTCACTTTTTGGTACAACACGAAAACGTCGCCGCGGATTGAACCCGGACGGCGCAGCCTTCCCCGCATTCGAACTAATATTCGGTACGTGAGTGAGTGGAGTGACCTGGCAGGGCCGTGGGCGCGGGCCCGGATGCCCGACGGACAGGAGCTCGACGTCATCGTCACCGGCCGCTCCCGCACCCCCGACGGGCACTGGTGGTACGAGTGCGAGGCGATCCTGCCCAGCCGCTACCAGCACCCCGACGGACGCGTCGAGCCGGGCAGCGCGCCGACCGCGATCGTCGTCGCGGCCGAGAGCATCACTCCCCTCCCCGGCGAGAACTACGCGGCGCTGCCGACGGCCGGCGCGGTGGCCGGCCGCCAGTGGGTGGCGGTCCGCGTACGGGGAGTGGGCCAGGAGGGACCGTGGTGGTGTGTGCACCGCCGCGACTGCTGGCAGGCCAGGGACGGGTGGCTCACCCGGCGGGTCACCGCGCGGGAGGCGGTGGAACTGCTGGCCGACGGCGAGGACGCACGGGTGTGCGACGTCTGCCGCCCGGACCGTGCGCTGCGCCCGTCCCGCTGAGCCTGGGCGTCACCGGCATCACCGGCATCACCGTCGTCACCCCGGGGCGAGAGCGAACACACCGGCACTTCCCGCCTCGGCGGCACACCGGTTGGGATAGGTGTGCGCGAACCCGCGGGGCACCCCGCGCCAGGTGCCCTCGGCCACCGCGGTGACGGGGCGGGAGACCATGGGGCAGGGCCGGTTGTGCGGGCGCACCGCGGCGACGTCGCCCCGCACCCGGGAAAGGGTCTCGCATGCCTGTGCGGGGCGCGGGTGGGTGCTGCCGGACGAGGGGAAACAGTTCAGCGTCGCACGGGCCAGCACCCGGCCCGACGCGGACACCCCGGCGTGCAAGGTGAGGGTGAACCGGCCGG
>NZ_JASKYT010000060.1:0-24711 GCF_041028275.1 Streptomyces sp. PU-14G | reverse complement strand
GTGCGCACCGCAACCACCGCAAGCCGGGCGCCATCGGTGGCTGCGCCACCACGGGCCGTGTCTTCAAGGGCACCCGCATGGCCGGCCGGATGGGCAACGAGCGGGTCACCACCCAGAACCTGACCGTCCACGCCGTTGACGCGGAGAAGCCTGCCCGCCAGGGCACGCACAAGACCAAGACCCGCGGCGAGGTCCGCGGCGGTGGCAAGAAGCCGTRCCGCCAGAAGGGCACAGGCCGCGCCCGTCAGGGTTCGACCCGCGCTCCGCAGTTCGCCGGCGGTGGCGTCGTGCACGGTCCCGTCCCGCGGGACTACGCGCAGCGGACCCCGAAGAAGATGAAGGCCGCCGCGCTGCGCGGCGCGCTCTCCGACCGGGCCCGTCACAGCCGCGTCCACGTCGTTTCCGGCGTGGTCGACAGCGAGGTCTCCACCAAGGCGGCCAAGACGCTGCTGGGCAAGGTCAGCGAGCGCAAGCACGTGCTGCTCGTCGCCGAGCGCAGTGACGAGCAGACCTGGCTGTCCGCCCGCAACCTGCCCCAGGTGCACATCCTGGAGCCGGGCCAGCTCAACACCTACGACGTGCTCGTCTCCGACGACGTGGTCTTCACCCAGTCCGCGCTGGAGTCCTTCGTTGCTGGCCCGAAGGCCCACACCGAAGGGAGCGACGCCTGATGGCTACGCGACACCCGAGCATCGCCTCCAAGGCAGCGAAGGCCGCGAAGGCCGCCCGCGTCGCCAAGGCCGCCCGTCGTGCGGCCGAGGGCCCGGGCCAGATCGCGCCGGCCGAGCCGAGCAAGATCTTCTCCGACCCGCGCGACCTGCTGCTGCGGCCGGTCGTCTCGGAGAAGAGCTACGCGCTGCTGGACGAGAACAAGTACACGTTCATCGTCGACCCGCGGGCGAACAAGACCCAGATCAAGCAGGCCGTGGAAGAGGTCTTCTCGGTCAAGGTCGCCGGCGTCAACACGATCAACCGTCAGGGCAAGCGCAAGCGCACCCGCACCGGTTACGGCAAGCGCGCCGACACCAAGCGCGCCATCGTGACCCTCGCCGAGGGCGACCGAATCGACATCTTCGGCGGCCCGGCCTCCTGACGGGGGCGGGGTTGTTCTGAAGTCCGGAAACATTCCGAGGACTGAGAAATGGGTATCCGCAAGTACAAGCCGACGACTCCTGGCCGTCGTGGCGCCAGCGTCGCCGACTTCGTCGAGATCACGCGGGACACGCCGGAGAAGTCGCTGGTCCGCCCGCTGCACAGCAAGGGCGGCCGTAACAACGCCGGCCGTGTGACCGCCCGCCACCAGGGTGGTGGCCACAAGCGCGCCTACCGCGTGATCGACTTCCGTCGGCACGACAAGGACGGCGTGCCGGCGAAGGTCGCGCACATCGAGTACGACCCGAACCGCACCGCGCGCATCGCGCTGCTGCACTACGCGGACGGCGAGAAGCGCTACATCCTCGCCCCCCGCGGCATCCAGCAGGGCGACCGGATCGAGAACGGCCAGGGCGCCGACATCAAGCCGGGCAACAACCTGCCGCTGCGCTACATCCCGGTCGGTACGACGATCCACGCGATCGAGCTGAACCCGGGTGGCGGCGCCAAGTTCGCGCGCTCCGCCGGTGCTTCGGTGCAGCTGCTGGCGAAGGAGGGCCGCATGGCCCACCTGCGCATGCCGTCCGGTGAGATCCGTCTGGTCGACGCCCGCTGCCGCGCCACTGTCGGCGAGGTCGGCAACGCCGAGCAGTCGAACATCAACTGGGGCAAGGCCGGCCGGATGCGGTGGAAGGGCGTCCGCCCGACCGTCCGCGGTGTGGTCATGAACCCGATCGACCACCCGCACGGTGGTGGTGAGGGTCGTACCTCCGGTGGCCGCCACCCGGTCTCGCCGTGGGGTCAGAAGGAGGGCCGTACGCGCTCGCCGAAGAAGGCCAGCAACAAGTACATCGTCCGCCGCCGCAAGACGAACAAGAAGCGCTAGGAGGCGGGTTTAGATGCCGCGCAGTCTCAAGAAGGGGCCCTTCGTCGACGACCACCTCGCCAAGAAGGTGGACGGCCAGAACGACGCGGGCACCAAGAACGTCATCAAGACCTGGTCTCGCCGCTCGATGATCGTCCCGGCGATGCTGGGCCACACGATCGCGGTGCACGACGGCCGCAAGCACGTCCCGGTGTTCGTCACCGAGTCGATGGTCGGCCACAAGCTCGGCGAGTTCGCGCCGACCCGCACCTTCCGCGGCCACGTCAAGGACGACCGCAAGTCGCGTCGTCGTTGACGGGCGGGGTGTGTAGATCATGACTGACACCGAAGGGACAACCATGGAAGCCAGGGCCTCCGCGCGCTATGTGCGCGTCACGCCCATGAAGGCCCGCCGGGTGGTGGACCTTGTCCGTGGCCTCGACGCCACGGAGGCTCAGGCGGTCCTGCGTTTCGCCCCGCAGGCCGCCAGCGTGCCGGTCGGCAAGGTGCTGGACAGCGCCATCGCCAACGCCGCGCACAACTACGACCACACGGACGCCGACAGCCTCTACATCTCCGAGGCCTACGTCGACGAGGGCCCGACCCTGAAGCGGTTCCGGCCGCGCGCCCAGGGCCGTGCCTACCGGATCCGTAAGCGGACGAGCCACATCACCGTGGTCGTGAGCAGCAAGGAAGGAACCCGGTAATGGGCCAGAAGGTAAACCCGCACGGGTTCCGGCTCGGTGTCACCACCGACTTCAAGTCGCGCTGGTACGCCGACAAGCTCTACAAGGACTACGTCAAGGAAGACGTCGCGATCCGCCGCATGCTCACGCAGGGCATGGAGCGGGCCGGCATCTCCAAGGTGGAGATCGAGCGCACGCGTGACCGCGTCCGCGTCGACGTCCACACCGCCCGTCCCGGCATCGTCATCGGCCGCCGCGGCGCCGAGGCCGACCGCCTGCGCGGCAACCTGGAGAAGCTGACCGGCAAGCAGATCCAGTTCAACATCCTCGAGGTGAAGAACCCCGAGACGGACGCGCAGCTCGTGGCCCAGGCGGTCGCCGAGCAGCTCTCCTCCCGGGTCTCCTTCCGCCGCGCCATGCGCAAGAGCATGCAGACGGCGATGAAGGCCGGTGCCAAGGGCATCAAGATCCAGTGCGGCGGCCGTCTCGGCGGTGCCGAGATGTCGCGCTCGGAGTTCTACCGCGAGGGCCGGGTGCCGCTGCACACCCTGCGCGCCAACGTCGACTACGGCTTCTTCGAGGCCAAGACGACCTTCGGCCGCATCGGTGTGAAGGTGTGGATCTACAAGGGCGATGTCAAGAACATCTCCGAGGTCCGCGCCGAGAACGCCGCTGCCCGTGCCGGCAACCGCCCCTCGCGCGGCGGCGGTAACGACCGTCCCCGTCGGGGCGGCGAGCGTCGCGGCCGCAAGCCGCAGCAGAACCAGCAGGCCGAGGCTCCCAAGGCGGAGTCCGTGGTGCCCGCCGGTGCTGCCGCCGAGCCGAGCGCTTCTGGAAAGGAGAGCTGACCCATGCTGATCCCGCGCAGGGTCAAGCACCGCAAGCAGCACCACCCGAAGCGCACCGGCATGGCCAAGGGTGGCACCGAGGTTGCTTTCGGTGAGTACGGCATCCAGGCCGTCACCGCCGCCTACGTGACGAACCGGCAGATCGAGGCAGCTCGTATCTCCATGACGCGTCACATCAAGCGTGGCGGCAAGGTCTGGATCAACATCTACCCGGACCGCCCGCTCACCAAGAAGCCCGCCGAGACCCGCATGGGTTCCGGTAAGGGTTCGCCGGAGTGGTGGGTCGCGAACGTCAAGCCTGGTCGCGTGATGTTCGAGCTGTCCTACCCGAACGAGAAGATTGCCAAGGAGGCGCTCACCCGCGCCGCCCACAAGCTTCCGATGAAGTGCCGCATCGTGCGGCGCGAGGCAGGTGACGCGTGATGGCGGCCGGAACCAAGGCGTCCGAGCTGCGTGAGCTGGGCGACGAGGAGCTTGTGGCCAAGCTCCGCGAAGCCAAGGAAGAGCTGTTCAACCTCCGCTTCCAGGCGGCGACCGGGCAGCTTGAGAACCACGGTCGGCTCAAGGCCGTCCGCAAGGACATCGCCCGGATCTACACCCTGATGCGTGAGCGCGAGCTGGGCATCGAGACGGTGGAGAGCGCCTGATGAGCGAGACGAACGTGACTGAGAAGACAGAGCAGCAGCGCGGCTTCCGCAAGACCCGGCAGGGCCTGGTCGTCAGCGACAAGATGGACAAGACCGTCGTCGTCGCCGTCGAGGACCGCGTGACGCACGCGCTGTACGGCAAGGTCATCCGCCGTACCAACAAGCTCAAGGCGCACGACGAGCAGAACGCTGCCGGTGTCGGCGACCGCGTCCTCCTGATGGAGACCCGGCCGCTGTCCGCCACCAAGCGCTGGCGCATCGTCGAGATCCTCGAGAAGGCCAAGTAATTCCTGGGGCTCGTCCCGAGTCCACAGGTCGTTCCGCCAGGCTCGGCAGGGGGCGCCCGATGAGGGGTCCCCTGCCGGGAACCGGCAGACATACAGGAGATAGACGTGATCCAGCAGGAGTCCCGGCTTCGCGTCGCCGACAACACGGGTGCGAAGGAGATCCTCACCATCCGTGTGCTCGGCGGTTCGGGCCGGCGCTACGCGGGCGTCGGTGACGTCATTGTCGCTACCGTCAAGGACGCGATCCCCGGTGGGAACGTGAAGAAGGGCGACATCGTCAAGGCCGTCATCGTGCGCACCGTCAAGGAGCGCCGTCGCCCGGACGGCTCGTACATCCGGTTCGACGAAAACGCCGCCGTCATCCTCAAGAACGACGGCGACCCTCGCGGCACCCGCATCTTCGGCCCCGTGGGCCGCGAGCTGCGCGAGAAGAAGTTCATGAAGATCATCTCGCTCGCGCCGGAGGTGCTGTGACCATGAAGATCAAGAAGGGCGACCTGGTCCAGGTCATCACCGGCAAGGACAAGGGCAAGCAGGGCAAGGTCATCAAGGCCATGCCCCGCGAGGACCGCGTCCTGGTCGAGGGTGTCAACCGGGTCAAGAAGCACACCAAGGCCGGTCAGACGGCTCGCGGTTCGCAGACCGGCGGCATCGTGACGACCGAGGCCCCGATCCACGTCAGCAACGTGCAGCTGGTCGTGGAGGCGGACGGCAAGAAGGTCGTGACCCGCGTCGGGTACCGCTTCGACGACGAAGGCAACAAGATCCGCGTTGCCAAGCGGACCGGTGAGGACATCTGATGACTGCCACCACCACGCAGGCCCCGCGCCTGAAGCAGCGCTACCGCGAAGAGATCCAGGGCAAGCTGCAGGAGCAGTTCTCCTACGAGAACGTCATGCAGATCCCCGGCCTGACCAAGATCGTGGTCAACATGGGTGTGGGCGACGCCGCCCGCGACTCCAAGCTGATCGAGGGTGCCATCAAGGACCTCGCCACGATCACCGGCCAGAAGCCGGCCGTCACCAAGGCCCGCAAGTCCATCGCGCAGTTCAAGCTGCGTGAGGGCCAGCCGATCGGCGCCCACGTGACGCTGCGCGGCGACCGGATGTGGGAGTTCCTGGACCGCCTGCTGTCCCTCGCACTGCCGCGCATCCGCGACTTCCGCGGTCTGTCGCCCAAGCAGTTCGACGGACGAGGCAACTACACCTTCGGTCTCACGGAGCAGGTCATGTTCCACGAGATCGACCAGGACAAGATCGACCGGGTCCGGGGCATGGACATCACCGTGGTCACCACGGCGACCAGCGACGACGAGGGTCGTGCCCTGCTTCGTCACCTCGGCTTCCCGTTCAAGGAGAACTGACCATGGCGAAGAAGGCTCTGATCTCCAAGGCCAGCCGCAAGCCGAAGTTCTCGGTGCGTGCCTACACGCGCTGCCAGCGCTGCGGCCGTCCCCACTCCGTGTACCGCAAGTTCGGCCTGTGCCGTGTGTGCCTCCGTGAGATGGCGCACCGCGGCGAGCTGCCGGGCGTGACCAAGAGCTCCTGGTAACCCTTTCGGGTAACTCCGGGATCTCTCGGTAAGCTGAACAGTCGCTTACTACGCCGTAGGTCCCCCGCGACGCACCCGTCCCGTCGTCGGCCGTCAGGCCGGCGGACGGGGAGAGGGACGACGCAGACAGGGAAACCACGGCGAGAGAGGCCGAAGGCCATCACATGACCATGACCGATCCCATCGCAGACATGCTCACGCGTCTGCGGAACGCGAACTCGGCGTACCACGACTCCGTCGAGATGCCGCACAGCAAGATCAAGTCGCACATCGCGGAGATCCTCCAGCAGGAGGGCTTCATCACCGGCTGGAAGACCGAGGACGCCAGGGTCGGCAAGAGCCTGGTTCTCGAGCTGAAGTTCGGCCCGAACCGCGAGCGCTCGATCGCCGGCATCAAGCGGATCTCGAAGCCGGGTCTGCGGGTCTACGCAAAGTCCACCAACCTGCCGAAGGTGCTCGGCGGCCTGGGCGTGGCGATCATCTCCACGTCGCACGGTCTCCTCACCGACAAGCAGGCCAGCAAGAAGGGTGTGGGCGGGGAAGTCCTCGCCTACGTCTGGTAACGGAAGGGAACGGAGGTAAAGCCATGTCGCGAATCGGCAAGCTCCCCATCCAGGTTCCCGCCGGTGTGGACGTCACCATCGATGGCCAGACGGTCGCGGTGAAGGGCCCCAAGGGGTCCCTCGCGCACACCGTCGCCGCGCCCATCGAGATCGCCAAGGGCGAGGACGGCGCGCTCGTCGTCACCCGTCCGAACGACGAGAGCCGGAACAGGGCCCTGCACGGTCTGTCCCGCACGCTGGTGGCGAACATGATCACTGGCGTGACCCAGGGATTCAGCAAGGACCTCGAAATCAGCGGTGTCGGCTACCGCGTCCAGGCCAAGGGCTCCGACCTGGAGTTCTCGCTGGGCTACAGCCACCCGATCCTGGTGGAGGCCCCGGAAGGGATCTCCTTCAAGGTCGACACCCCGACCAAGTTCACGGTCGAGGGCATCGACAAGCAGCGGGTCGGCGAGGTCGCCGCGAAGATCCGCAAGCTGCGCAGGCCCGACCCCTACAAGGCCAAGGGCGTGAAGTACGCGGGCGAGGTCATCCGCCGCAAGGTCGGAAAGGCTGGTAAGTAAGCCATGGCATACGGCGTGAAGATCGCCAAGGGCGACGCCTACAAGCGTGCCGCCGCCAAGCGCCGTCACATTCGCATCCGCAAGAAGGTCTCGGGCACTTCCGAGCGCCCCCGTCTTGTGGTGACGCGCACCAACCGCGGGATCACCGCCCAGGTCATCGACGACATCGCGGGCCACACCCTGGCCTCGGCGTCGCACCTGGACGGCACCGTCCGCGGTGGTGAGGGTGACAAGAGCGCCCAGGCCCAGCAGGTCGGCGCCCTGGTCGCCGAGCGCGCCAAGGCCGCGGGGGTCGAGACTGTCGTCTTCGACCGCGGTGGTAACAAGTACGCAGGGCGGATTGCCGCTCTGGCTGACGCCGCCCGCGAGGCCGGGCTCAAGTTCTGAGCCCCGGTTCCGTGAGCTAGCGGACAAAGAGAGAGGTAATTCCAATGGCTGGACCCCAGCGCCGCGGTGGCGGCGCCGGTGGCGGCGAGCGGCGGGACCGTAAGGGCCGGGACGGCGGCTCCGCCGCCGAGAAGACCGCGTACGTTGAGCGCGTAGTCGCGATCAACCGCGTCGCCAAGGTTGTGAAGGGTGGTCGTCGCTTCAGCTTCACCGCGCTGGTCGTGGTGGGCGACGGTGACGGCACCGTGGGTGTCGGATACGGCAAGGCCAAGGAGGTGCCGGCCGCCATCGCCAAGGGCGTTGAGGAGGCCAAGAAGCACTTCTTCAAGGTCCCGCGTATCCAGGGCACCATTCCGCACCCGATCCAGGGTGAGGAAGCCGCGGGTGTCGTGCTGCTCAAGCCGGCCTCGCCCGGTACCGGTGTGATCGCCGGTGGCCCGGTGCGTGCCGTGCTGGAGTGCGCGGGCATCCACGACGTGCTGAGCAAGTCGCTCGGCTCGTCGAACCCGATCAACATCGTGCACGCCACGGTGGGGGCACTCCGCGGGCTTCAGCGCCCGGAGGAGATCGCGGCCCGCCGTGGTCTGCCGCTCGAGGACGTGGCTCCCGCAGCCCTGCTGCGGGCGCGTGCAGGGGTGAGCGCGTAATGGCTCGCCTGAAGATCACGCAGACGCGTTCCGTCATCGGGACCAAGCAGAACCACCGTGACACGCTGCGGACCCTCGGTCTCAAGCGCGTCAACGATGTGGCCGTCCGCGAGGCCAGCGACGTCGTGCGCGGGCAGGTGCACACCGTGCGCCACCTCGTGACGGTCGAGGAGGTCGACTGACATGGGTGACAACCCGCTGAAGGTCCACAACCTCCGTCCGGCCCCCGGGGCCAAGACCGCCAAGACCCGCGTGGGTCGCGGTGAGGCCTCCAAGGGCAAGACGGCGGGCCGTGGCACCAAGGGCACCAAGGCCCGGTACCAGGTTCCGGAGCGCTTCGAGGGTGGGCAGATGCCGCTGGTCATGCGGCTGCCCAAGCTCAAGGGCTTCAACAACCCGGCGCACAAGCAGTTCCAGGTCGTGAACCTGGACAAGCTGGCCGCCCTCTACCCCGAGGGTGGCGAGGTCACGGTGGCCGACCTGGTCGCCAAGGGCGCGGTGCGCAAGAACGAGCTGGTCAAGGTGCTCGGCTCCGGCGACATCTCGGTGGCGCTGACGGTGACCGTCGACAAGGTCTCCGGCTCCGCCAAGGAGAAGATCACCGCCGCCGGCGGCACCGTCACCGAACTCATCTGAGTTCGTTGACCACGTGAACGACAGGCCGGGGATGTCCCAACGGGACATCCCCGGCTGGTCGTTTGCCCGGCCGTTCTTTCCCGGGCTGGTCGTTTCTACCAGGTGCCGTCGCCGGTAAGGTGGCACCACCGTTGATATCTGTCGATCCTCAAGACCGTCACCTCTCGCGCACTCAACACCGCGGGGGGCGCAGGAGGCACCGTGCTCACCGCGTTCGCCCGGGCGTTCCAGACGCCCGACCTGCGCAAGAAGCTGCTGTTCACGCTCGGCATCATGGTGCTCTTCCGGATCGGAGCGCACGTCCCGGTGCCGGGCGTCAGCTATGAGAACGTCCAAGCGTGTATGGACGAGGCCAAGGGCGCGCAGGGGCTCTTCGGCCTGGTCAACATGTTCAGCGGCGGCGCGCTGCTTCAGATCACCATCTTCGCGCTCGGGATCATGCCGTACATCACGGCGAGCATCATCCTGCAGCTGCTGGTCGTGGTCATCCCCCGGCTGGAGGCCCTGAAGAAGGAAGGGCAGTCAGGCCAGGCGAAGATCACGCAGTACACGCGCTATCTGACCGTCGCGCTCGCCATCCTCCAGGCCACCGGCCTCGTCGCCACCGCACGCAGCGGCACCCTCTTCCAGAACTGCAGCGTCGCCAGCCAGATCATCCCCGACCAGTCGATCTTCACCACCGCCGTCATGGTCATCACCATGACCGCGGGCGTCGGCCTGATCATGTGGCTCGGTGAACTCATCACCGACCGCGGCATCGGCAACGGCATGTCCATCCTGATGTTCGTCTCCATCGCGGCCGGTTTCCCCGGCGCGCTGTGGGCCATCAAGAAGCAGGGCAAGCTCGCCGACGGCTGGATCGAATTCGGCGCCGTCATCGTCTGCGGCCTCGCGATGGTCGCCCTCGTGGTCTTCGTGGAACAGGCACAGCGCCGCATTCCGGTGCAGTACGCGAAGCGGATGATCGGGCGACGCAGTTACGGCGGAACCTCGACCTACATTCCGCTCAAGGTCAACCAGGCGGGTGTGATTCCCGTCATCTTCGCATCCTCGCTGCTCTACATTCCGGCGCTGATCGTGCAGTTCAGCGGCTCGCAGGCGGGCTGGGCACAGTGGATCCAGTCGCATTTCGTCAAGGGTGACCACCCTCTCTACATCGCGACCTATTTCCTGCTGATCGTCTTCTTCGCCTTCTTCTATGTGGCCATCTCCTTCAACCCCGAAGAAGTGGCCGACAACATGAAGAAGTATGGTGGCTTCATCCCGGGCATCCGGGCTGGTCGTCCCACCGCGGAGTACCTGAGCTACGTGCTGAACCGCATCACGTGGCCCGGCTCTCTGTACCTGGGTCTGATCGCACTGGTGCCGACCGTCGCGCTGATCATGTTCAACGCCAACCAGAACTTCCCGTTCGGCGGAACGAGCATCCTGATCATCGTGGGCGTCGGTCTCGAAACCGTGAAGCAGATCGAGAGCCAGCTTCAGCAGCGCCATTACGAAGGGTTCCTCCGCTGATGCGTATCGTCCTCGTCGGACCGCCTGGTGCGGGCAAGGGAACACAGGCCGCCTTCCTCGCGAAGAACCTGGCCATCCCGCACATCGCCACCGGTGACCTCTTCCGCGCCAACATGAGCCAGGGCACGGAACTCGGCCAGAAGGCCAAGGAGTACATGAGCGCCGGCCAGCTCGTGCCGGACGAGATCACCATCGGCATGGCCGAGGACCGGATGGCGCAGCCGGACGCCGAGGGCGGCTTCCTGCTCGACGGGTTCCCCCGCAACATCGCGCAGGCCAGGGCCCTGGACGGTTACCTGGGCGGGACGGACCAGAAGCTGGACGCCGTCCTCGACCTGGAGGTCCCCGAGGACGAGGTCGTCAAGCGGATCGCCGGACGGCGCATCTGCCGCAACGACAGCAGCCACGTCTTCCACGTGGAGTACAGCGCTCCGAAGACCGACGGCGTCTGCGACGTGTGCGGCGGCGAGCTCTACCAGCGCGAGGACGACCGCGAGGAGACCGTCCGCAAGCGGCTTGAGGTCTACCACAGCGAGACCGAGCCGATCATCGACCACTACAAGGCGCAGGGGCTCGTGACCACCATCCCCGCGCTCGGCACGGTCGGCGAGGTGACGGAGCGGGCGATGAGCGCGCTGGAGCGCTCCCGCGCCTGACCGTCCCCTGTGACGCGGCGGTCACCCGTCGCGACACGATCCTCACGTGGGGGCCGGGCACCCGCCCGGCCCCCACACCCATGCGCCCCCAAGGCTGTGGGGAGTGCCGCTGGAGGGGCGCGGGGAACTGCGCGAGCGCAGGGCCCGCCCCGTGAGAGGCCTGGCAGACTTGACAGGTAGCAGCAGACATTCGGTCGTCACCGGCGCACGGCCGGTCAGGGAAGGCGGAAGGCGACATGGTCGAGATCAAGACCCCGGAGCAGATCGCGAAGATGCGCGAAGCGGGGCTGGTCGTCGCCGCGATGCACGAGGCCTGCGCAGCCGCCGCCGTCCCCGGCGCGACGACCAAGGACCTGGACGAGGTCGCGGCGAAGGTCCTGGCCGATCACGGAGCGAAGCCGAACTTTCTCGGTTACGGCGGCTTCCCCGGCAACATCTGCACGTCGGTCAACGACGTCGTCGTGCACGGCATCCCCAGCAAGGAGACCGTCCTGAAGGCCGGTGACCTGCTGTCCATCGACGCGGGCGCGATCATCGATGGCTGGCACGGCGACGCGGCGCTGACCGTGTTCGTCGGCGAGGGCCACTCCGCCGAGCTGCGGGAGCTCAGCCGGGTGACCCAGGAGTCCATGTGGGCGGGGATCGCCGCCATGCGCAAGGGCAACCGGCTGGTGGACATCTCCAAGGCGATCGAGAGCTACATCCGCCGGCAGCCGCGTCCTGCCGGCGGCAAGTACGGGATCATCGAGGACTACGGCGGCCACGGCATCGGTTCCCAGATGCACATGGACCCCCACCTGCTGAACTACGTCGAGCGGCGCCGGGGCCGGGGGCCCAAGCTGGTGCCCGGCATGTGCCTGGCCATCGAGCCGATGGTGGGCCTCGGCACGGCTCGCACGCACGTGCTGTCCGACGAGTGGACGGTCAAGACGAATGACGGTACGTGGTCGTCCCACTGGGAGCACTCGATCGCGCTGACGGAGCAGGGCCCGCTCGTGCTGACCGCCCCCGACGGGGGGCGCGCGAAGCTCGCCGAGCTGGGCGTCGAGGCCGCCCCGGACCCGCTGGCCTGAGGTTTCGCTGCCCCTGCCCCACTCTTCCGCGTAACCCCCGGGCTCCCCGGGGAGCCCGGGGTGCGCGGGAACCCGGCGGCTCCGCCCCGGAACCCGATCCCGCCTCGGAACCCGATCCCGCCTCGGAACCCGGTCCCGCCCTGGCCCCCGCCGTCGGTTCCGGGAAGGGGCGCGGCAGGGGGATTAACCAGCCCGGGTGGCGGGGATACTCCCCGATTCGTCTTTCTCGACGGCGTGTCGTAGACTGGCTCGTCGGCCCAGGTATACCCGTTTGCGTGCGGAGCGCCAGGGCCTCCCAGGTAGCCGATCCCGGAAGGTGAAGCGCTCAAGCATGGCCAAAAAACAAGGGGCCATCGAGATCGAGGGCACCGTCGTCGAGTCTCTCCCGAACGCGATGTTCAAGGTGGAGCTCCAGAACGGGCACCAGGTCCTCGCGCACATCAGCGGCAAGATGCGGATGCACTACATCCGTATCCTTCCCGACGACCGGGTCGTGGTGGAGCTGTCTCCCTACGACCTGACGCGCGGACGGATCGTCTACCGCTACAAGTAGAGCGACAGATCGTGCCGGTATCCCCGCCCCCGTGAGGCCCGTGGGGAGAAGGCCAGACCCGGAGAACCTCACCACATGAAGGTCAAGCCGAGCGTCAAGAAGATCTGCGACAAGTGCAAGGTGATCCGCCGCCACGGCCGGGTCATGGTCATCTGCGACAACCTGCGCCACAAGCAGCGCCAGGGCTGACGCACACGACCTGCCTTTCGCAGTACCTTCGCGCGACGCGAGCAACAGACACATAAGCAGGGCCCGACACCGCCGACGGTGTCGACACCCCCGGTCGGAGGCCGGGGACCCTCTCGTTTCACGAGGCGGAACGGCACTGCTGCAGACCTCCGACGGAATCATCAGGAGCCACATCCATGGCACGCCTCGCTGGCGTCGACCTTCCGCGCGAGAAGCGCGTCGAGGTCGCCCTCACCTACGTCTTCGGCATCGGCCGCACCCTTGCCCAGCAGACCCTGCGCGAGACCGGGGTCAGCCCCGACACCCGCGTGCGGGACCTGGGTGAGGAGGAGATGGTCAAGCTCCGCGAGTACGTGGACAACAACCTCCAGGTCGAGGGTGACCTCCGCCGTGAGATCCAGGCCGACATCCGCCGCAAGGTGGAGATCGGCTGCTACGAGGGTCTGCGTCACCGGCGCGGTCTCCCGGTCCACGGCCAGCGCACCAAGACCAACGCCCGCACCCGTAAGGGCCCGCGTCGCGCCATCGCCGGCAAGAAGAAGCCGGGCAAGAAGTAGTCCGCACCGGACACGCTGCAAGCGGTCCGCGTAGTAGGACCGACCACCTCACGGGAGTTATCTCTATATGCCTCCGAAGGGCCGTACGGCCGGCGCCAAGAAGGTGCGCCGCAAGGAGAAGAAGAACGTCGCCCACGGGCACGCTCACATCAAGAGCACGTTCAACAACACGATCGTCTCGATCACCGACCCCACCGGCAACGTGATCTCCTGGGCCTCGGCCGGCCACGTCGGCTTCAAGGGCTCGCGGAAGTCGACGCCGTTCGCCGCGCAGATGGCCGCCGAGAACGCGGCGCGCCGCGCGCAGGAGCACGGCATGCGCAAGGTCGACGTCTTCGTCAAGGGTCCCGGCTCCGGCCGTGAGACCGCGATCCGCTCCCTCCAGGCCACCGGCCTCGAGGTCGGCTCGATCCAGGACGTCACCCCCACCCCGCACAACGGCTGCCGCCCGCCGAAGCGTCGCCGGGTCTGAGAACTGAAGTAGGAGATCACCACACATGGCGCGTTACACCGGGGCCGACTGCAAGCGTTGCCGTCGGGAGAAGCAGAAGCTCTTCCTCAAGGGAGCTAAGTGCGAGAGCGCGAAGTGCCCGATCGAGATCCGTCCTTACCCCCCGGGTGAGCACGGGCGCGGGCGCACCAAGGACTCCGAGTACCTGCTGCAGAAGCGTGAGAAGCAGAAGGCCGCCCGGATCTACGGTGTCCTCGAAAAGCAGTTCCGCGGGTACTACAACGAGGCCAACCGGCTCCAGGGCAAGACGGGTGACAACCTGCTCCGCATCCTGGAGACCCGCCTGGACAACGTCGTGTACCGGGCCGGCTTCGCCAAGTCCCGCGACCACGCACGTCAGCTGGTCAAGCACGGTCACATCGCGCTGAACGGTCGCAAGACCGACATCCCCTCGGCGCGCGTGTCCGTCAACGACATCGTCGAGGTGCGCGAGCCCTCCCGCAGCCTGACCCCCTTCCAGGTGGCGGTCGCGGAGGCCGGCGACAAGACGGTTCCGGCGTGGCTGGAGGCCATCCCCTCCAAGCTGCGCATCCTCGTCCACTCGATGCCCGAGCGCCAGGTGATCGACACCCAGGTGCAGGAGCAGCTGATCGTCGAGCTGTACTCGAAGTAATTCGGGTCGGTTCCTGGTTCCGGTACCTGGTCTGCGGGCCCGCCCCGGTTGCGGCTTGGGGTTCGGGGATCATTCCCCGAGGGGACGCAGCATCGACACCCAGGTGCAGGAGCAGCTGATCGTCGAGCTGTACTCGAAGTAAGCAGCACGTCGAGCTGTCCTCGATCCCGTTCGAGGCACGGCTCACAGGGTGGGGGCGGTTCGGCCGTGATGCGGCCGGGCCGCCCGTACCCTTGCAGTACCGGCATCAAATAGCGGTTGCCGAAAACTGGAGGCACACATCTCATGCTGATCGCTCAGCGTCCTTCCCTGACCGAAGAGGTCGTCGACGAGTTCCGGTCCCGGTTCGTGATCGAGCCGCTGGAGCCGGGCTTCGGCTACACCCTCGGTAACTCCCTGCGTCGTACGCTCCTCTCCTCGATCCCGGGTGCGGCGGTCACGTCCATCCGCATCGACGGTGTCCTGCACGAGTTCTCCACCGTGCCGGGCGTCAAGGAGGACGTCACCGACCTCATCCTCAACATCAAGTCCCTCGTCGTCTCCTCGGAGCACGACGAGCCGGTCGTGATGTACCTGCGCAAGCAGGGCCCCGGCCTGGTCACCGCCGCGGACATCGCGCCGCCTGCCGGTGTCGAGGTGCACAACCCGGACCTGGTCCTGGCCACGCTCAACGGCAAGGGCAAGCTGGAGATGGAGCTGACCGTCGAGCGCGGTCGCGGCTACGTCTCCGCCGTGCAGAACAAGCAGGTGGGCCAGGAGATCGGCCGCATCCCGGTCGACTCCATCTACTCGCCGGTGCTCAAGGTCACCTACAAGGTCGAGGCGACCCGTGTCGAGCAGCGCACCGACTTCGACAAGCTGATCGTCGACGTCGAGACCAAGCAGGCCATGCGCCCGCGCGACGCCATGGCGTCGGCGGGTAAGACCCTGGTCGAGCTGTTCGGCCTGGCGCGCGAGCTCAACGTCGACGCCGAGGGCATCGACATGGGCCCGTCGCCGACGGACGCCGCGCTCGCCGCCGACCTGGCGCTGCCGATCGAGGAGCTGGAGCTCACCGTCCGGTCGTACAACTGCCTCAAGCGCGAGGGCATCCACTCGGTGGGCGAGCTGGTGGCCCGCTCCGAGGCGGACCTGCTCGACATCCGCAACTTCGGTGCGAAGTCGATCGACGAGGTCAAGGCGAAGCTGGCCGGCATGGGCCTGGCGCTGAAGGACTCGCCCCCCGGGTTCGACCCGACGGCCGCGGCCGACGCGTTCGGCGCCGATGACGACGCCGATGCGGGCTTCGTGGAGACCGAGCAGTACTGAGACCTTCGGCGACGGGGCGGTCCTGAGCGTCTGCCGTGTCGCTGTTGTCGGGGAGCTGCGGGCCGGCTGTGGCTGGTCGCGCCCGCGCGGCGGAGCCGCAAATAAGCACAGCCCCGCGCCCCTGTCGGGGCGCACCCCGCGCCCCCGGAGGGGCGCGTCACCCGTACCCCCGGTACCTGATACGGCCGGGACTGCCGCCGGTTCCTGACACGGCCGGCGCAGGCACAACGTAAGGAGAAGCATCATGCCGAAGCCCACCAAGGGTCCCCGTCTGGGCGGCAGCGCCGCGCACCAGAAGGCGATGCTGGGCAACCTGGCGACCGCGCTGTTCGAGCACGGCCGCATCACGACGACCGAGTCGAAGGCCCGCCGCCTGCGTCCGGTCGCCGAGCGCCTGATCACCAAGGCGAAGAAGGGTGACCTGCACAACCGTCGTCAGGTCATGCGCACGATCCTCGACAAGAGCGTCGTCCACACCCTCTTCACCGAGATCGGCCCGCGGTACGAGAACCGTCCCGGTGGCTACACCCGCATCACCAAGATCGGTCCGCGTCGTGGCGACAACGCCCCGATGGCGGTCATCGAGCTGGTCGAGGCGCTGACGGTGCAGCAGGCCGCGGTCGGCGAGGCGGAGGCCGCCACCAAGCGCTCCGCGAAGGACGCCGCCGGTGACGAGGCTGTCGCCGACCTGAAGAAGGAGTCGGCCGAGGCCGACGCCGAGGCCGAGGGCGAGTCCAAGGACGCCTGACCCCGGCTGACGCTCACGCGGGCCCGTCCCCTGGAGGGGGCGGGCCCGCGTGCTGTTGTCTTCCCAATTAAGTGGGCGCTTGCTAAATTAACTCCATGGAAGAGCCGACCCCACCCGCCAGGCGACGCGGCCGACCGCCCAAGAGTGAAGGCCGGGCCACCCAGGAACACCTGCTCGACGCAGCCTTGACGCTGTTCGCCCGCCAGGGCTTCGCCGCCACCACGGTGCGGCAGATCGCCGCGGCGGTCGGCGTCCGCGACAGCGCGATCTACGGGCACTTCGCGGGCAAACAGGCCATCTACGACGCGCTGTTCGCAGCCGCCGGACCCGCTTCGTTCGACGCGCTGCGCATCGACGTGGACCGGCTGGTCGAGTCGGGACCGCGGGAGGCCGTGCCGGAGCTGGTGCGGCTGGTGATGGAGGGCTGGGCCTCCCCGCGGACCCGCCGGTTCACCAGCGTGCTGCTGCGCGAGGGCACGGGCGGCGGCGGCCTCGGTGGCCTGGCAGCCGTGATCGAGGAGGCGCGGGACCGCCTGTCCGAGCCGTTTCGGCGCTGGCAGGAGGCGGGCCTGATCCGCGCGGAACTCGACCCGCGCCAAGTGGTGTGGGAGCTGTTCGCCCCGCTGCAGGTGCCGCGCATGCTGCACCTGCACGCGGAGGCCACGGACGGCGACCTGGCCGCCGCCCAGCGCCTGGTCGACGACCACGTGGCGTTCTTCCTCTCCTGTGTCGTCCCGTCCGGAAGGGAAAACTGATGCACGGTCACCTGCCAGTCGTCCACGAGATGAGCGAGCGCCCCGAGGGGTTCGTGGCGCCGGACCTCCGCCCGACGGGCCTGACTCTGCTGCCGCAGGAGGTGGCCGAGGGGGTCTACGCCCTCATGGCGAACGAGCCGCCCAAGGACAACAACGGACTCATCGTCGGCGAGGACGCGGCGCTGGTGGTCGACTCCGGTGTCACCCCCGCGGTCGGCCGCCAGATCCAGGAACTGGCGGCCGGCCTGACGGACAAGCCGGTCCGCTACCTGGCCAACACCACGTACCACGGTGACCACACCTTCGGGAACGTCGCCTTCGGCAGCGACGTGACCCTCTTCTCCTCCCGTCTCAACAAGGCGGCCATGACCGACCTGGAGGCGGAGAAGCGCATGCGCGCGGAGAGCATGTACGGCGACGGCGCGCTGGACGAGGTCGTCACCTGGCGCCGCCCGGACGTGGTCTTCGACCGGTTCTGCGAGATCGACCTGGGCGGGCGGGTGGTCCAGCTGTGGCACCTGGGCCCCGGCAACGGCTCCGGCGACACCCTGGTCCACGTGCCCGACGCCAAGGTGACCTTCACAGGCAACTTCGTCATGCCCGCGGGGGTCCCGCCCATGATGCTGATCGGCGACCCCCTCGGATACGCCCGCACCCTGCGCACCATGCAGGCGCTCATCGACGTGGACACCCTCGTGCCCGGCCACGCCTTCCTCGGCCCCGCCGAACCGGGCATCTCCGGGCTGATCTCGTACCTGGAGCACCTGGCCGCCGCCGTGAGCCGGGGCAAGGACGACGGCGTGCCGCTGCGGGAGCTGTACGAGCTGCCGATGTGGGGGGTCCACCCCTCGCCCTCGGCCCCCGAACGGTTCCACGAGCAGCTGCGCTCGCTGCACCGACTGAACATCCTGCTCGCCTACCGGTGGCTGGACGGCGTACGGACCAAGGCCGCCTGATGAGCCTCGCCGCGCGGGTCGTCGGCTCCGGCACGAACAAGGTGATCATGACGCACGACTGGCTCGTCCCCACCGGCACCTGGTCCCTGTTCACCTCCTGTCTGGAGCGGACCGCGTTCAGCTGGGCCCTGCTCGACGCCCGCGGTTACGGCACCCGCCGCGACGTCCCCGGCGCGTACACGATGGACGAGCTGGCGGGCGACCTGCTGGCGCTCGCCGACCAGCTCGGCTGGGAGGAGTTCTGCCTCGTGGGTCACTCCATGGGCGCGAAGGCGAGCCAGCGGGTGGCCCTGGACGCCCCGGGCCGTGTCCGCAAACTCGTGGGCGTCACCCCCACCCCGGCGGGCCCGGTCGTGCTGACCGCCCGCCAGCGGGAGATGTTCACCGCCGCGGTGGAATCCCCCCAGGCCCGCAGGGAACTGCTGGACCTCTCGACGGGGAACCGGGCCTCGCACACGTGGCTGGACCGCATGGCCGACGCCTCGATGAGCGGCTCGGCCCCGGCCGCCTTCGCGGCGTACGCGCGTTCCTTCACCGGCACCGATCTGACCGCGGACCTCGCCAGGCAAGCGGTGACGGTGCCGGTCAAGGTCGTCGCGGGCCGGCACGACCGCGCCATTCCCGCGCACACGCTGCGGGAGGGGTTCGCGCCGCTGTACCCGGACCTCACATGGGAGGTGCTCGCCGACGCGGGCCACTACCCCATGCACGAGGCGCCGGACCGGCTCGCTGCCGCCCTCGCCTCCTTCCTCCGGGACTGAGGCGCGGCTCAGGGCCCCCGCGTGCGTCTGAGAGGATCGGGACCGTGAGCGACGACGTACGGGTGCGACTGGATCTGGCCTACGACGGCCGGGGGTTCTCCGGCTGGGCGCGGCAGCGCGAGGGGCAGCGCACGGTCCAGGCCGAGATCGAGGACGCGCTCCGTGTCGTCCTGCGCCGCGACGAGACGCCGGAACTGACCGTCGCCGGCCGTACGGACGCCGGAGTGCACGCGCGCGGCCAGGTCGCCCACGTGGACCTGCCCCGACAGGTGTGGGCCGAGCACGGCGAGCACCTGCTGCGCCGGCTGGCGGGGCGGCTGCCCATGGATGTGCGGATCTTCCGCGTCAGCGCGGCACCGCCCCACTTCGACGCCCGGTTCTCGGCGATCTGGCGCCGCTACGCCTACCGCGTCACCGACCACCCCGGCGGAGCCGACCCGCTGCTGCGCGGCCATGTGCTGTGGCACAACTGGCCGCTGGACCTCGACGCCATGAACGAGGCGGCGCGCGGACTGCTGGGGGAGCACGACTTCGCCGCCTACTGCAAGAAGCGCGAGGGCGCCACCACGATCCGGACCCTCCAGCGGCTGGAGTGGGTACGCCGCCCCGACGGGGTGCTGGAGGCGACGGTCCAGGCCGACGCGTTCTGCCACAACATGGTGCGCGCCCTGGTCGGCGCCATGCTCTTCGTGGGCGACGGCCACCGGCCCCCGGAGTGGCCGGCGAAGGTACTGGCCGCGGGGGTGCGGGACTCGGCCGTGCACGTGGTGCGCCCGCACGGCCTCACCCTCGAAGAGGTCGCCTACCCGTCCGACGAGGAGCTGGAGGCCCGCAACCTCGCCTCCCGCAACAAGCGGACCCTGCCTCCGCTGCCGCCCTCGCCGGGCTGCTGCTGAACAGAGCGCCTCCAGCACCCTCAGCACCCCGGCGACCGTGCACCTTTGCCGTCCGCGATCCTGAGCAGATCGCCCAGCGACACGACGCGCGCGCCGCAGCGCGACCCGGACGCGGCGCACGTCCAGCCGCAGCGGCGGCGGCGACGGCAGCGGCAGGATCGGCCTCTGGCGGCTCCCGTTCCGAGATACGGTCCCCGGTCGCGGACACGGTTCCCAATCACGGACACGGTTCCCGGTCGCGGACACCACTCCCGATCCGACTGCGGCCCCCGGCACGTGTCCGCTGCCGGGGGCCTTTTTGCGTGACGGCGCCGAAGCGGCCGGGCGCTACGGGATCGCCACCGGGCCGTCGTCCGGGCCGGGGCGCGGCGTGGGGGCCGTCCGCGAGGACGCGCCGGCGGGCTTGCCCTCGGCCGGTTTGCCGAGGTTCTGCTTGACGGTGTCCAGGATCGTCAGCCCCTGGCTGACGAGCCCCGCGGCGACCTCGCCGAGGCCGTCGGCGCCGTTGAGGACGTTGACGTTGGCCTGGGACAGGCCGGTCGCGGCTTCCTTGACGATCTGCGGGAGCTGGTCGATCAGCAGCTGGTCGAGGGCCACCCGGTCGTGGGAGGCGGCGGCCTCGGCCTGGATCTTCATGCGTTCCGCCTCGGCGAGGGCGACGACCTTGATGCGTTCGGCCTCGGCCTCGGCCGGCTTGACGACCTCGGCCACCAGCTCCTGCTGCCGCAACTGGGCGGCGCGCTCGGCCAGTTCCGTCTGCGCGGCGAGCACCTCCTGCTGGGCGTGTGCCTGGGCGAGCGGGCCCGCCTGCGCGGACTGGGCCTGGGCGCGGTCGACCTCGGCCTTGTACTCGGCCTCGACGATGGCGGTCTGGCGTTCGTACTCGGCCTGGTTGCGGGCGGCTTCCTGCTGGGCCTCGACGGAGGCCTGGGTGGCCTGCGCCTCGGCGATCTTGGCCTGGCGCTGGATGGCGGCCTTGTGCGGGGCTGACATGGCCTCGATGTAGCCGGTGTCGCCGTCGTCGATGGACTGGATCTGGAAGGAGTCGACGATCAGGCCGATCTTGCCCATCTCCGTCTTGGAGGTCTCCAGCACCTCGGTGGCCAGCTTCTGCCGCTCGGTGACGATCTCCTCGACGGTCATGGAACCGATGATGGAGCGCAGGTGGCCGGAGAAGATGCGGCCCGTCAGCACCGACATCTGCTCCTGCTCGGAGAGGAAGCGCTGTCCCGCGTTGACGATGGACTCGTTGTCGTTGCCGACCTTGAAGGCGATCACGGCGCGGACGGTCAGCACGATGCCCTGCTTGGTCACGCACGTCTCGGCGACCTCGGACTCGCTCATCGCCAGCGTGAGGAACCGCACCTTGCGGAAGACCGGCAGGACGAACGTGCCGTGGCCGGTGACGACGCGGAACGGTGCCCCCTTGAGGCCGCGCCGGCCACCCGAGATCAGCATGGCCTCGTCCGGTGCGGGGACGCGGTATCCGAACATCCTTCATCCTCTCCTCGACCGCGCCGGGGCGCGGGGCGGTTCACGGCTGCCGGCTGGCAAGTTCACGGCTCCAGCGGGTCGTTCCACGCGCTGACGTCGACCTGCCGGGTGCCGCGCGACTCGATCACCAGCACGGTCGTGCCGGCGGGCAGCGGTTCGGGCGACCACGCCAGGAAGGATTCCGACCCGCCCCTGATCCGCACCAGCACCTCTCCTGGTCCGGCGGCGCCGCGGGTGCCGATGAGCAGCTTGCCGACGCAGCCGATCACCGTCTCGTCCGCCTGCATGGGAAAGTCGCCGCCTCCGTCGCGTCCTGGCCCTCAGCGGACCCTAACGGGCCGACCCGCGGAAACTGCGGACTGTGGCGCCTTCGTTACGGGCTTGTGCGTCGGACGTCGCGTCCGGCTCCCGCAGCTCGACCGCGCCGCAGCCGTGCCGGTGTGCCGAGCGGTCAGCGAAGCGGGTGAGGAGCGCGGTGAGGGCCTTGTGCGCGGCGTACGGTCCCGGTTCGTGGGAGGCGGTCTCCATCGGCAGCAGCGCGTACCGCGCCGGCTGTCCCGTCGTCGTGCACCGCGCGGCGTGCGCCGTGTAGGGGCTCTCCGGCGTCTCGCCGCCTCGCGGCCAGTTCTCGGCCAGGAGGGTGTAGAGCGGCGCGCCTCGCAGACCTCCCAGCACGCACTGCTCACGGGGGGAGCGGCCGGCCGGTGGTTCGACGACGGTGACGACGCCGAGCCGCCGGGCCGCTGCGGGGGAGAGGAGGTCCGCGCACAGGCCGCTCGCGTCGGCGTACGGCGTGAAGTCCGCTGTCGCCACCGAGTCGCCGACGTCGGGGACGTGCCGTCCGAGGTCTCCCTCGCAGCCGGTGTCGGCATGGTAGGTCCGGGCCATCCTGGTGGCGACGGCCACGAGTTGGGTGCGTTTGCGAGGGTCGGCGAAGCTCGCGGTGTCCAGCGTCGCCGAAGCGGTGAGGGCCAGCGGGCGCTTGGTGCCGCAGTCGAGGACGAGCGCCGCCGAGGCGCGGCGTTCGTGGGCGCTGGGGTCGAAGTCGTCGGCGCCCGCGTGGTCGGGCCGGGCGGTGAAGTTTCCGTTCCAGCCGTGTCCCAGGGGTACCGGGATGTTGTCCGGGGCCCCTCCGGGAAGCCGCTTCGGCTTGAGGGAGATCACGACGGAACCTCGGCCGGAGCCCTCGGAGTGCCGCACTCCGCAGGTGCGGCGGTCGCCGTCCGGGTAGGTGTCCTTCTTCTCTTCGGCGGTCATGGGGGTCAGTTCCGCGCCGTCGAGGAGCTTCTCCGTCTCCGTGGCGGGGAAGGGGAGTCCGTGGCAGAGGGATTCCCACTCCCGGCCGCCCCCGTCGCCGAAGGCCCCGCCGCGCCACAGTCCTGTTGCCGCGAGGAGCAGCAGGACGGTGGCCAGGGCGGCTCGTACCTTTCCGCGCCACCACCGGGGCGGGTGGGCGTCGGGTTCCGCGTCCGCCCCCGCTCGGGCACTCACGCGCGCAGCCTCCCGATCTCCTGGGTGCCGTGGCACCTGTAGTGGTCCGTGTACCGGCTCAGGACCAGGTCGACGACGTCGGGCAGGCGGTCCGGGTGCCGGCCGGTGGCCGAGAGCCGGAGCAGGCTCTCCTCGCCGCCGCAGCGCGCGGTGGCCCAGAGGATCACCTGCCGGTCGCTGCTGTGCCGGTCGTAGTGGTCCGCTCGGCGCCCGCCGGGCGGGGAGGGGCGGGAGGGCGACAGCAGGCGCAGTTCACGGCCGTACTCGGTGCGGGCTTCTTCGCGATAGCGCCCCTGCCACTGGGCCGAGGTGAGGGTGAACGCGTCCGGCACGTCCTCGCGTTGCTCCTCGGTGGCCCGCTCGACCCGACAGCCGTGTGCCTCGCGCCGCCAGGGTGACGCTTCGGCGTCCTGCCAGCCCTCGCCCGCGGCGAGCTGTGCTTTCACCGGCTCGAACCACGCGCAGGCGCGGGGGGTGTCCTCGTCGGTGGCGTCCGATCCGCGCTCCGCGTCCTGGCCGTACCGCGCGAGCGCGGCGCTGCGCACCTTCGGTCCTGTCGTACCGGGACCCGGGGCGCACCCGGCTTCGTCGAGTATGTGCCGCGCCGCCGCCTTCTCGATCGCCTTGGCGTCCGGTACGTGGACGGAGTGCAGGGCCGACACCCGCACGAGGAAGTACGTCACCCGCTCGCCGGTCGCCCCGTCCCGGCCGAGACCGGGCAGCCCTTTGGGGCAGCGGGCGACGAGGCCGTGTTCGAGGTCGTCGATGTGCGGGGCGGTGCCCGGCCGGGTCAGGCCTCCGCTCAGCAGGTCCTCGACGCGGACGCCGTGTCCGAGGGGAGCCGTGCGCAGCGGTACCGACGTGAGCGTGAGGTACTCCGTCTCCCCGGTGGTCTCCGCCTCGTCCTCGTCCCTGTCCCACTCGATGCGGCAGGTGAGGAGGTCGCGGTCGGAGAACCCTGGCGCGAGGAGGGTGCCCCGGTTGTCCACGAGCCGGACGCGTTCCCCGTCGGGGACGAATTCCCCCACCGCGTCCGCGGGCAGCGCTCCCTCACACGCGCGGGCGAGGACGCGGTCGTTGTCACGGTCGACGGCCCGTGCCGACAGGTGCAGCCAGACCGGGACGGCGGCCACCAGGAGGGCGAGTACGGCCCCGACCGTGACCGGGGTCCGTATCCGGCCCAGGCGATGCGCACGCATGTCAGGTCCCGGTTTCCGGCCGGTGGCCGCTACCGGCCGAGGGCCGGCGCGGTTCACGTCTCGTCGCGTTCACGTCTCGTCGGGTTCACGTCTCGTCGGGCTCGGGAGCCTGCGCGGCGGCCGAGGACTGGCTGCGGCCACGCTCCAGGATGCGGGCGTAGGCGTAGTTGGAGCCGTCGAGGGCGGCCTGCTGGGCCTCCTTGTCGCCGGCGCCCGAGGCCTGTCCGTTGGTGCGTCCCGCGATGGTGAAGTAGGCGTAGCGGCCCAGGGAGTTGGCCGTGGTGCGGCAGGTGACGGTGCGGCAGAAGTCGGGGACGCCGCCGCCCGGCAGAGCCACCAGGTTGGGCTGGTAGTCCTTCTTGACCTGCGCGGCCGTCTTGGCGTCCGCGAAGACCGCGATGCCGACCGTGACGGCGAGCCCGTCGTGGGTGTAGGTGGCACGGTAGACGGCGTCGCAGTCGTTGCGGGTCAGCACGGGGCCCAGGCCCGCGTGCGCCGCGTCGGCGCAGTTCTTGCTGGTGGAGGTCTTGGCCAACTCGTAGGGGTGGCCGTTGACGGTGACCTTCTTGCTCGGGTAGAGCGTGTCGGCGGACAGCGGGGCCTTGTCCCGCTTGGCGTCGGAGATGAAGTCCTTGGGCGGCGGCGGGGGCGGCGGCTCGTTCTT
>NZ_JASKYT010000006.1:0-57271 GCF_041028275.1 Streptomyces sp. PU-14G | reverse complement strand
CCGCCCCACCGACCGTGCGGCCACCGGCGCGATCGGTGCCCGCGCACGGCGGCGCCACGGGCGCCGACGCTCCCGCAAGTCTGCTCTGACCTGGGCTTTCACCGGCCCCTAGAATGGGGGACATGGCTTACGAGATTCCGGTGACGCAGGCGCGGGCCGAGCTGGCGGAACTGATCAACCGGGTCGTCTACGGGAACGAGCGCGTGGTCGTCACCCGGCACGGAAAGCCGCTCGTGGGGCTGGTTCCGGCCGCGGATCTGGAGCGGCTGGAGACCGCAGAGAGGGAGGCCCGCGAGCCGGAGGCGGAGGAGATCATCAGCACCGTCTCCGGGTTCCGCGACGTCGGCGCGGGCGCCGCGGCTGCCGAGCCCCGGCGCTTCGGCATCGCCGCCGAACACCGCGGCCCGGCCGCCGGAGACCGGCGACCGGGCCAGGGGAGCTGAGCCAGCGCGGGAGGCGGGCGCGGCGGTTCAGGAGCTGAGTTCCCACACCGCGTGCGCGATGGCGTCGCTGTGCAGGTCGAGCGCCTTCTCGTTGATGTTCGAGAGATCGTCGCACGCCGAGTGGTAGCACTCGTCGTACGGCTTGCCCGCCGTGCCGCCCCACTTGTCGGCCTGCGCCTGCGTCATGGTCTCGCCCGCACCGGTGAAGCTGCCGCCCACGGTGACCCCCGCGTCCTGGAACGAGGCGTGGTCACTGCGCCCGTTGACCTCCTCGGAGGCCTCCGTCTCGATGCCCTTCGAGCGGAACCACTCCGCGAAGACCGCCTCGACGGAGGGGTCGTCGTCGTAGACGAAGTGACCCGCGTTGGGTGAGCCGATCATGTCGAAGTTGAGGTAGGTGTCGATGGCGCCGATCTCGTCCTTGCCGAGGCTGTCGACGTAGTGGCGCGAGCCGACCAGGCCTTCCTCCTCGGCGTCCCACCAGGCGAACCGCAGATGCTTGGAGGGCTTCAGGTCGACCTTGGAGACGGCCAGGGCCGTCTCCAGGATTCCGGCGGAGCCCGAACCGTTGTCGTTGATGCCGGGGCCCGAGGAGACCGAGTCGAGGTGGGCTCCGGTCATGACGGTGGAATCCGTGGCGCCGCCGGGCCAGTCGGCGACGAGGTTGTAGGCGGTGGTGCCGCCGTTGGTGAACTCCTGGATGGTGGTCTTGTAGCCGGCGGCGTCCAGTTTCTCCTTGATGTAGTCGAGGGAGGCCTTGTAGCCGGGCTTGCCGTGTGCCCGGTTTCCGCCGTTGGCCTCGGCGACCGACTGGAGGTCCTTGAGGTCTTGTTGGACGGCGGCGACGGAGATGTCGGGCGCCTCGGCGGCGTGCGGACCCTTCTCTGCGGCGCCGGGGCTGGCCTGCGCCCCGGCGGCGCCGAGAAGGGTGAGGGCGAGCGCCGCGCTGGAGGCGGCGGCGAGGGCGGTGCGGCGGGGGTGTCTGCGCGGGGTGCCGGTGGAGCGTGGGCGTATCTGTCCGCGTGTCACTGCTGGGCTCCGATGCTGTTGTGGGGGTGTGGGGGTCCGCCGATGGCGGCGGCCGTCGCCCGGAGCGGCGAGGAAGTTGACGCGGACATGAGACTGTTGGCGGGGCGCCGCTCCCGTCAAGAGCGCACAGCGGACGGGGTGTTGCCTCCAGCGGGCAGGGGTGCGGCAGTCCGCTGCTGCGTGCCGCGCAGCCCGCCGAGGGCGAGCGCGGTCAGGCCGAGCACCGCCCACACGGTCAGCACCAGCACGGGGGTGTCCACGGCGCGCCCGTCGAAGAACCCGACTCCGCGCAGCAGCGTGCCACCTGCACCCGGAGGCAGCCACTGGCCCAGCGTGCCAACCGGTTCGGGCAGGAGTTCGGGCGCGGACGGCACCCCGGACCACGGGTTGCCCAGCAGCACCGTCAACGTCGCGCCGAGGCCGATGCCTTTGACCCCCAGCAGGGTGCCGAGTCCGGCGACGGCGGAGCTGACCGCCAGCACCGTGAGGCCGAACGCACCGGCCTCCGCCCACCAGTTGCCGGCCAGCACGCCCAGCCAGCTGTCCGTGAGGGCGGTCGCGGCGAGGCCGACCAGTGCGGCGGCTGCGAGCAGCGCGAGCATGCCTCGCGTCCCGCGCAGCCGCAGCAGTATCACCAGTGCTCCCGTCGCCACTCCGGCCAGGGCCAGCGGGAGCACGCTCGCGTTCAGTGCCGCGCCGCGTGGGTCGCCCGGTGGTGTGGGGACGAGGTCCTCGGTCCGTACCCGGGTGCCTTCGGGTGCCGTTCTGGCTGCCGCTTCGGTCAGCAGTTGGGCGACGGCGGGACCGGCCGCGCTCGCGGTCAGCAGCTTCGGTCCCTGCGGGGTGGCGACGAGGGCGCCGTAGACGTCCCGGTTGCGTACGGCTTCGCGGGCGGCGGCCTCGTCCGCGTACGCGTGCAGCGCGAAGGCGCCCGGGTTCCGGTCGAGTCGGGCTTCCACGCGTGCGGTGGCCGCGGCGGGTCCGGCGACGCCGAGCGGCAGGTCGCGGGGCGCGGTGCGGGCCGCGGGCCAGGCGAAGGCCCACAGCGCGAAGGAGACGAGCAGGGGGACGGCGACCAGGACGGTGAGGGTGCCCGGCAGCTTGCGGGTGCGTCCTGGGCCGGGGGCCGAGGTGGGTGTTCCCGGTGCGGTCATGGGTGACCCTTCGTCGGAGGAGCGTGGGTGCGCTCCGCGGAGTGTGTGATGTTGAGAGAAGGATCGTTCGTTTTAGATAGCGGGGACACCGTGTCGCCGTACGAGGCGATTGTCAAGAAGGAACGTTCGTTTTAAGCTGGCGCCCATGGCTCGCGTCTCCCCCGAACATCTCGAAGCCCGCCGTCGCCAGATCCTCGACGGCGCCCGCCGCTGCTTCCTGCGCGACGGCTTCCACGCCGCCTCCATGCAGGACGTGCTGCGGGAGAGCGGGCTGTCCGCCGGCGCCGTCTACCGGTACTTCCGCAGCAAGGACGAGATCGTCGCGGCCGTGGCGCGCGAGGCGCTGGGCACGATCCGCGCCTCTTTCGAGCGGGTGACGGCCGCCGAGGTGCCGCCGACGCCTGACGAACTCTTCCGCGAGGTCTTCGGCAGGCTCCAGGAGGACATGGGGGCGGGGGAGGACCCGCGGGAGCTGCCCCGCCTGCTCGTCCAGGTGTGGGGCGAGGGGCTGCGCAACCCCGAGCTGGCCGACGCGTTGAACGAGGCGTACGCCCGGCTCTCGGTGCAGTGGGCGCGGCTGGTGGAGGAGTACCAGGCGTGGGGCTGGGTGGACCCCCAGGCCAACACCGTGCACGTGGCCCGGACCCTGATCGGCGCGGTGCAGGGGTATTTCGTCCAGCAGGCGCTGTGGGGCGGGATCGCGCCGGAGGAGTTCGCCAAGGGGCTGCGTGCCCTGGTTTCCATGTCGGTGCCGCAGCGCCAGGGGGGCGATCCGGCGCCCTGAGCGCGGCGCCGACCGTGCGGGCGCCGGCCGTGGGGGCGGCGGCCTGCAGGCCGCGATAAGAGGTGTTTACGGCACCGAAACAGCGCAGCCGTAACCTCAGGGGCGGTTGCGGCTGTGGTTTCGCATGTGTGATACATCTACCGATGTGTGTCGTCACTGCCGTGACCTGGGCGTTCCCGGGCGCGGTGACGACGGTGAGGTGGAGAGTATGCAATTGACCCCGCACGAGCAGGAGCGGCTGCTCATACATGTCGCCGCCGACGTGGCACAGCGGCGCAAGGACCGCGGACTGCGCCTGAACCACCCCGAGGCGACCGCGCTGATCACCGCCCACGTCCTGGAGGGCGCCAGGGACGGGCGCACCGTCGCGCAGCTGATGGAGTCGGGGCGCGCCGTCCTCACGCGCGACGACGTCATGGAGGGGATACCCGAGATGCTCCACGACGTGCAGGTCGAGGCGACGTTCCCCGACGGCACCAAGCTCGTGACCGTCCACGAGCCGATCGCCTGACCGCGCCGACGAGGAGCCCCACACCATGATTCCCGGTCAGATCCTCTACGCCGCAGAGCCGGTGCCGGTCAACGCGGGCGCCGACGTGACCCGGCTGACCGTGCTCAACTCCGCCGACCGGCCCGTTCAGGTCGGCTCCCATTATCACTTCGCCGAGGCCAACCCCGGGCTCGACTTCGACCGCGAGGCAGCGCGGGGCAAGCGCCTCGACATCGCGGCCGGAACCGCCGTCCGCTTCGAGCCCGGCATCCCCGTCGACGTCGCCCTCGTACCCATCGGCGGCCGGCGCGTCGTCGCCGGGCTCCGTTCCGCCACTGGAGGCCCCCTCGATGCTTGAGCTGTCCCGCGCCGCCTACGCCGACCTCTTCGGCCCCACCACCGGCGACCGCGTACGGCTGGCCGACACCGCGCTCGTCGTCGAGATCGAGGACGACCTGTCCGGCGGCCCCGGACGCTCGGGCGACGAGGCCGTCTTCGGCGGCGGCAAGGTCATCCGCGAGTCCATGGGGCAGTCGCTGGTCACCCGCGCCGAGGGGACCCCGGACACGGTGATCACCGGAGCGCTCGTCCTCGACCACTGGGGCGTCGTCAAGGCGGACGTCGGCATCCGCGACGGCCGTATCGTCGCGCTCGGCAAGGCCGGCAACCCCGACACCATGGACGGCGTCCACCCGGACCTGGTCATCGGTCCCGAGACCGAGATCGTCGCGGGCAACGGCAAGATCCTCACGGCGGGCGCGATCGACGCGCACGTGCACTTCATCTGCCCGCAACTGATCGACGAGGCGCTGGCCTCCGGCATCACCACGCTGGTGGGCGGCGGCACCGGGCCGGCCGAGGGCTCCAAGGCCACCACGGTCACACCCGGCGCCTGGCACATGGCCCGCACGCTGGAGGGCATGGACGGACTGCCGGTCAACGTCGGCCTGCTCGGCAAGGGCAACACCGTCTCCCGCCCCGCGATGATGAGCCAACTGCGCGGCGGCGCCGTCGGATTCAAGATCCACGAGGACTGGGGCGCCACCCCGGCCGCCATCGACGCCTGCCTGTCCGTCTGCGACGAGACCGGCGCCCAGGTCGCCATCCACACCGACACCCTCAACGAGGCGGGGTTCGTCGGCGACACCCTGGCCGCCATCGCCGGGCGCGGCATCCACGCGTACCACACCGAGGGCGCGGGCGGCGGGCACGCGCCCGACATCATCACCGTCGTCGGCGAGGCCAACGTCCTGCCCTCGTCCACCAACCCGACGCGACCGCACACCGTCAACACCATCGAGGAACACCTCGACATGCTGATGGTCTGCCACCACCTGAACCCGGCCGTGCCCGAGGACCTCGCCTTCGCCGAGTCCCGCATCAGGCCCAGCACCATCGCGGCCGAGGACACGCTGCACGACCTCGGCGCCATCTCGATCATCTCCTCCGACTCCCAGGCCATGGGCCGCATCGGCGAGGTCGTGCTGCGCACCTGGCAGACCGCGCACGTGATGAAGGAGCGGTACGGAGCCCTGGCCGGGGACGGGCGAGCCGACAACCTGCGGGCACGTCGCTATGTCGCCAAATACACCATCAACCCGGCCGTCGCGCAGGGCATGGACGACGAGATCGGCTCCGTGGAGCCCGGCAAGCTCGCCGACCTGGTGCTGTGGGACCCGGCCTTCTTCGGCGTCAAGCCGCAACTGGTCGTCAAGGGCGGACAGATCGCCTACGCGCAGATCGGGGACGCCAACGCGTCCATCCCCACCCCGCAGCCGGTGCTGCCGCGGCGGATGTTCGGCGCCATCGGGCGCGCCCCCGGCGCCAACTCCGTCAACTTCGTGACCCGGACCGCGTTCGACGACAACCTGCCCGAACGCCTGGCCCTCACCAAGCGGTTCGTCGCCATCCGCGACACCCGCCCCGTCACCAAGGCCGACATGCGCCAGAACGACGCCCGCCCCGACGTACGCGTCGACCCCGACACCTTCACCGTCACCATCGACGGCGACCCTGTCGACCCGTCCCCGGCGAAGACCCTGCCGATGGCGCAGCGGTACTTCCTGTTCTGAGCGACACCCTCTCCCCGCGGTCGAGCGCCGGGAGACGACTGGAGGTTCACACCATGCGCGCTGGCGCCGCCACCTTGCTGGTGCTCGCCGACGGGAGGTTCCCCGCGGGAGGGCACGCCCACTCGGGGGGTGCCGAAGCCGCCGTGAAGGCGGGCCGGATCCGGGACGCGGCGAGCCTGCACCGCTTCTGCGCGGGCCGGCTCCACACGGCAGGGCTGACGGCGGCGGCCCTCGCGGCGGCTGCCGCGGCGGGGGCCGACCCGCTCGCGCTGGACGAGGCCGCCGACGCCCGGACGCCCTCGCCGGCGCTGCGCCGCACGGCACGCAGGCTGGGCCGGCAGATGTTGCGCGCGGCCCGGGCCACCTGGCCGGGGCCCGACCTCGACGCGCTGGCCGCTGCCCGCCCCAAGGGCGCGCACCAGCCTGTGGTGCTGGGCCTGGCGGCGCGTTCCGCGGGCCTCACCCCGCTGGACGCGGCGCACGCCGCCGGGTACGAGAACGTGAGCGGCCCGGCGACGGCGGTCGTCCGGCTGCTCGGTCTCGACCCGTTCGACGCCACCGCGGTGCTGGCCCGCCTCGCCCCCGACATGGAGGAGGTGGCGAAACAGGCCGAGGCCGCGGCCCGGGGCCCCGTCGACGAGCTGCCCGCCGCCTCGGCGCCGCTGCTGGAGATCACCGCACAGCAGCACGCGGCCTGGCCCGTACGCCTCTTCGCCTCCTGAGGGCCTTCGCATCCTGAGGGCGGCGCGTCGGCTCTCCGCCGCACGGCGTCCCGCCCTCCGCCGCCCCGGAACGCCGGCCACCACCCCTCACTTCACTCCGCCATCCCCGATCCGAACCCCGCACTCCCAGGAGGACCCCGTGCACCTCGATCACTCCACCACCTACCCCGAACGGCACAGCGCCTCGGCCGTCCGGGCCGACGGCAGCCGCAGGGCGCTGCGCGTCGGACTGGGCGGCCCTGTCGGCTCCGGCAAGACCGCGACCGTGGCGGCGCTGTGCCGCGCGCTGCGCGACCGGCTCTCGCTCGCCGTCGTCACCAACGACATCTACACCCGCGAGGACGCCGCCTTCCTGCTCCGCGAGGCCGTGCTGCCGCCCGAGCGGATCACCGCGGTGGAGACGGGCGCCTGCCCGCACACCGCGATCCGGGACGACATCTCCGCCAACCTGGAGGCGGTGGAGGATCTGGAGGACGAGATCGGCCCGCTCGACCTGGTCCTGGTCGAGTCCGGGGGCGACAACCTGACGGCGACGTTCTCCAAGGGACTGGTGGACGTGCAGATCTTCGTCATCGACGTGGCGGGCGGCGACGACATCCCCCGCAAGGGCGGCCCCGGCGTCTCCACGGCCGACCTGCTCATCGTCAACAAGACCGATCTGGCCCCCTACGTGGGCTCCGACCTGGACGGCATGGCGCGGGACGCCAAGCAGCAGCGCGGCGAACTGCCCGTGATCCTCCAGTCGTTGCGGGGCGAGCCCGGTGTCGGACCTGTGGCCGACTGGGTGCGCGCCCGGCTCGCGGACTGGACGGCCGCGGCGGGTGCGCTCCACGCGGAGCCCGAGACCGGTCCGGAGCAGGCGGCGGCCCGCGCCGGTCACCAGGCATGACGACGGCGACAGCGCTGCCCGTCACCGGTGTGCGGGCCCGCGCCCGGATCACCGCCGCGCCCGACGGACGCGGCGGCACGGCGCTGCCGCTGCGCAGCGGCGAGGGGCCGTTCGCCGTGCGCCGCACCCGCTCGTCGGACCCCTCGCGGGCGCGGGTCACCCTCGTCGGGGCGATGAGCGCACCCCTGGGCGGGGACCGGCTGGCCATCGAGACCCGCGTGGAGGCGGGCGCGGCGCTGCGGGTGGACGGCAGCGCCGCCACCCTCGCCCTGCCAGGCCGCACCGCGGACCCGGCCCACTGGGACGTGCGCCTCGACGTCCACGAGGGCGGCCTGCTGCACTGGCTGCCCGAACCGCTGATCTCCGTGTGCGGCAGCGAGCTGCGCCAGAGCATCCGCGCCGAGCTGGCGCCCGGCGCCCGCCTCGTGCTGCGGGACGAGCAGGTGCTGGGCCGGGCGGGGGAGGAGCCAGGACGGCTCAGCAGCCGTCTGACGGTGCGGTGCGCGGGGCGTCCACTGCTCGACCAGCAACTCGACTTCGGTCCCGGCGCGCCCGGCTGGGACGACGGCGCGGTGCTGGGCGGACACCGGGCGGTGGGCCAACTCCTCGTGGTCGACCCGGCCCTTCAGGACGAGCCGCAGGAGCCGCGGCTGCTGGGGGAGACGGCCGCCGTCACCCCGCTGGCGGGCCCGGCGGTGCTGGTGACGGCTGTGGCGCGGGACGCGCTACGGCTGCGGCGGGTGCTCGACGAGGCGCTGACCTTCGCTTCTTGGTGAGCGGCGGCACAAAGATACGTCTTGGTAAAGAACCAACCTCTGCCCTGTCCCTTACCACCCGTGAGGGAGAAAGATCCCCCTGACACCACCACCGTGGTCACCGACCACCGCCGTCACACATGCGGCAGCACCCGAAGGGGGACACGTACACGTGACCAGACGGAAGGCGGCCATAGCTGCCGCCGGCACCCTCGCCGCCGGAGCCCTCACGGCCGGCCTCATATCCGTGCCCAACGCGTTCGCGGACGGTACCGGCACCCACGCGCAGGCCACCGGGCACCACGGCTCCGCCGAGGCACGCGGCGTCAAGAAGGCGGCGGCGCGCGCCGCCCGCGCCGGTGTCGACTGGAAGGACTGCCCCGCCGACTGGGGGCTGAAGGACGGCGTCGAGTGCGGCTGGGTGACCGTGCCGCTCGACTACGCCAAGCCCCACGGCAAGAAGATCAAACTCGCCGTCGACCGGGCCCGCAGCACCGGCGGCAAGGACAAGCGCCAAGGCTCCCTCGTCTACAACCCGGGCGGCCCCGGCGGCTCCGGCATGGCCTTCCCCAACCGCATCCCCGACAAGAACCCGCTGTGGGCCAAGGCCGCCACCGCCTACGACTTCGTCGGCTTCGACCCGCGCGGCGTCGGCCACTCCGCGCCCATCTCCTGCGCCGACCCCCAGGAGTGGGTCAAGGCCCCCAAGGCCGACCCGGTGCCCGACAGCGAGGCCGACAAGCGCGCCCAGCGCAAGCTCGCCAAGGAGTACGCGGACGGCTGCAAGGAGCGCGGCGGCGCCCTGCTCCCGCAGATGACCACGCCCAACACGGCCCGCGACCTCGACGTCATCCGTGCCGCGCTCGGCGACAAGAAGCTCAACTACCTCGGCGTCTCCTACGGCACCTACCTGGGCGCGGTCTACGCGGAGCTGTTCCCGGGACACATCCGCCGGATGATCACCGACAGCATCGTCAACCCCTCCCCGAAGAAGATCTGGTACGACGTCAACCTCGACCAGGACGTCGCCTTCCAGACCCGCTGGGAGGACTGGAAGAAGTGGGTGGCCAAGCACGACGACGTCTACGGCATCGGCGCGACGCCCGAGAAGATCGAGGCCAAGTGGCGCGAGCTGCGCTCCACCGCGAAGAAGGACCCCATCGGCGGCGTCGTCGGCCCCTCCGAGCTGCTGGGCTTCTTCCAGAGCGCCCCGTACTACGACTCCGCCTGGGCCGAGGTCGCCTCGGTGTGGGCCGCCTACCTGGGCGGTGACGAGAAGCCGCTGATCGAGGCCGCGGGCCCCGACATGTCGGACGTCGAGGGCAACAAGGCCAGCGAGAACAGCAACGCCGTCTACACCGCCGTCGAGTGCAACGACGCGCAGTGGCCGCGCGACTGGAAGACCTGGGACCGCGACAACACCCGGCTGCACGAGAAGTACCCGTTCCTGACCTGGTCCAACGCCTGGATGAACTACCCGTGCGGCGTGTGGCCCCTCAAGCAGCACAAGCCGCTGAACATCCACGCCAAGACCTCGCACCCGGTGCTGATGATCCAGGCCACCCGCGACGCGGCCACCCCCTACCCGGGCGGTGTCGAGCTGCACAAGCGGCTCAAGGGCTCCCGACTGATCACCGAGAAGGGCGCGGGCTCGCACGGCATCACCAACCTGAAGAACGACTGCATCAACAAGCGTGTCGACGCCTACCTGCTCAAGGGCACCGTCGACGCCAAGGACGTGACCTGCTCGCCGCACGCCGAGCCGCAGCCGGTCAAGTCCGCGGCCAAGGCGTCGGCGAAGGCCAAGGCCGCGGCCGTGCCCGCCCGCACTCCGTGACGCCGTCCGTGAGGGACGCGCGCTGAAGGCGGACAGCCGCGAGGGGCGGACCGGAGTTGCTCCGGTCCGCCCCCTCAGCTGTTTCTCACCCTCCGTGTCCTCCGTGTGCCGCCAGCCAGCGGTCCTCCGCCGCGTAGTCGAACAGCTGCTCCAGCGGCTCGTACGCCGTGGCCAGCTTCGGCAGCGCCTCGGCGACGTCCCGGCCCCGGACGTGGTCCGCCAGCCACTCCACCGTGGCGGGCAGCGCCTGCTCGTAGGTGGTCACCGGCCGGTAGCCCAACTCCCGCTCGGCGGCCGTCATGTCCAGCACCAGCGGGTGCGGCAGCGTCCACGGGGTGAGGCCCACCGACGGCGCGTCCGCGGGCGGCGCGCCGTCCACCAGCACCGTCTCGCACTTCCAGCCGAGCGCCTCGTCGTGCATCTCCGCGATCCTGGCGACTGTCGGCGCCTGGGGATCGGCGGCGTTCAGCACCCGTGACCCGGGCCGGCGTCCGGCCAGCCGCACCAGCTCCGCGATGTTGTCGACATGGACGGGGTGGAAGCGGCTCTCCCCGTTGTACGCCAGCAACCGCACCCGGCGCCCGTCCAGCCACCGCTTGACGAAGTACACCTCACGGGGAGTGCGGCAGTACGGGCCGTACACGGCGCTCGCCCGCAGCATCGTGACGGGCAACCGGTCGCCCAGCGCCGTCAGCTCGTTCTCGATGAGCACCTTGCGGGCGCCGTACGCCTCCTCATCGGGCCGCATAGTGCGGTCCGTCTCGGCAACCGGCACCCGGTAGCGGGGCCAGCCGTCCGGCTCGTTCTGGGTGGCGAAGCTGCGGCCCTTCTCGTCCTCGTAGACGGCGGCGCTGGAGAGGACGACCGCCGAGCCGAGCCGACCGGCGAGGCCCGCGATCTGCCGGGCGTGCGCGGCCGTCATGGCCGTCACGTCGAGCAGCAGGTCGAAGCCGTCACCCACCGCCGCCTCCAGCGCGCCGGGCTCGTCCCGGTCCAGCGCGACGGCGCGCACCTGTGACGGCCACCGCGCGTCCCGCGCGCCGCCACGGGACGCAGCCGTCACCTCCCATCCGTCTTCGGCCAGTGCACGCACCGCCGGCCGCCCGATCTGACCTGTCGCGCCCAGTACCAGGGCTCGTGATCCGTTCGCCATGACGGCACGCTAGGCCCCCAACCCCCGTGCGGTCAGCAGGATTTCGCCCTTGACGATTACGCTGACGGCGCACTCGCCGTGACGCTCAGGCCCGTCAACGCCCCGCCTCCCGCCGCCCGGTGGGGCCGGTCCCGCTCGCCGGTCCTCGCGCGCGTCCCTTCGGCCTTTTGCCCCGGGCACGCTCCTCGGCCTGCGCCGCCTTCGCGTCGGGGGCGTACATGTCCACGTACTCCTGACCCGACAGCCGCAGGATCTCGTGGATGATCTCGTCGGTGACCGCACGCAGCACCGTCCGCTCCCGCTCCATGCCCGCGAAACGGGAGAAGTCCAGCGGCTCGCCGAACCTGATGGTGACCCGCCCCATGCGCGGCAACTTGCGCCCTGGCGGCTGGAGCTCGAACGTGCCGACCATCGCGCACGGCACCACCCGTACCCCCGCGCCGAGTGCCATCGCCGCGACACCGACCCGGCCCTTGTAGAGGCGGCCGTCGTGCGAGCGGGTGCCCTCCGGGTAGATGCCGAGCAACTCGCCCCTGCGCAGCACCCGCAGACCCTCGTCGATGGCGGCTTGCCCTGCTCCCTTGCCCGAGCGGTCGACGGGGATCTGCCCCACGCTGTGGAAGAAGGCCGCCGTCAGCCGCCCCTTGAGACCAGGACCCGTGAAGTACTCGGCCTTGGCGAGGAAGGTGATGCGGCGCTTGAGGATGGCGGGCATCACGAAGTGGTCGGAGACGGACAGATGGTTCCCCGCCACGATCGCGGCGCCGTCCGACGGGACGTTCTCCAGCCCCTCGATCCGGGGCCGGAAGACCAGCCGCAACAGCGGCCCCAGCAGCACGTACTTGAGTACGTAGTAGAACACGGGTCGCCTCCGGCCCTACGCGAGCGGCTCGGCTGCGGGCGCGCCGCAGGCCGGTGAGCTCGCCCGGCGGGTCCGGGCCGCGCGTATGCCTGACCGCCCGTGAGCAGGTCCGATCGGGTCCATGCTGACTCCCTGCTGACGTGCCGACGACCTGCCAGGTCGTGTGATCGTCGTGTGATCCAGGTAACGATCGTAGCCCCTCCGCAGGGTGAAGGGTTTCCGCATGCGGCGCCTTCCGCGAAACCCGCCGCAAGGCGCCCGGGCAGCGAAGTCCGGCAGGGCGCACGCGGCGTGTCAGGCGGCCCGCTTGCCGGGGCGGTGACGGCGGCGGCCGTGTCCGGAACGCTCCGGCTCAGCCGGCTCGTCCTGCCGGCTCTCCTCGTCGCGCTCGACGGTGGGCTCAGGTGACCGGCCTTCCGCGTCGCGCTCGACGGTGTCCGCCGCCGTGGGAAGTCCGGTCACCCGCAACTCCGGGAGCACCATGGCCGGATCGCGCAGCGGAGCGGCCGGGTCGGGGGGCAGGGACCCCGAGAAGAGGCCGGCGGGATCCGACGGAGCCTTCTCGGCGCGCGCCCTCCGGCTCTGGGAAGTGGACCGGAAGGTGCGGGCGATCTCCTCCTGCGGACCGCGCCGGGCCGCACGTCGCCGCACATCCGTCTCCGCGGCCCCCGCCGGGGGCGACGTCGTCTCCTGCGATGAGGAGAGGGCATCGCCCGGCGCGGCGGACTCCGTGCCCGCCGCCTCGGGTTGCTGCGCGCGCTCCAGGAAGCGCAGAAGTTCGACGGGGAAGGGAAGCACCAGGGTGGAGTTCTTCTCGGCGGCGACGGCCGTGATGGTCTGCAACAGCCTGAGCTGCAAGGCCGCAGGTTGCACGGACATCTGTTCGGCTGCTTCCGCCAGCCTCTTGGAGGCCTGGAGCTCCGCGTCCGCGTTGATGACCCGGGCCCGGCGTTCACGGTGTGCCTCGGCCTGGCGCGCCATGGACCGTTTCATGGTGTCCGGCAGCGACACGTCCTTGATCTCGACCCGGTCGATCTGCACACCCCAGTCGACGGCCGGGCTGTCGATCATCAGCTCCAGGCCCTGGTTGAGCTTCTCCCGGTCCGAGAGGAGATCGTCCAGGTCGCTCTTTCCGATGATCGACCGCAGCGAGGTCTGGGCCATCTGCGAGACGGCGAACTGGTAGTCCTCGACCCGGATCACCGCGTCCGCCGGGTTCACCACCTTGAAGTAGACGACCGCGTCCACGCGCACGGTCACGTTGTCCCGCGTGATGCCCTCCTGCGCGGGGACGGGCATGGTGATGATCTGCATGTTCACTTTGCGTAGCCGGTCGACAAACGGAACGACGAGCGTCACCCCCGGCCGTCGTACCTCTCCGAGCAGCCGTCCGAGGCGCAGAACCACCCCGCGTTCGTACTGCTTGATGACGCGCACCGACGACAGGACGCCCAGGAGCGCGAGCGCGGCGACGACCACGATGACAGTTATCAGTACTTCGGGCATGTCGGCACCTACCGTCCAAAGCGGCTGTTACCAGCGTAAAGCGGGCCGGTGCGTTCGGGCGAGTGGGCTCGGGTGAGTGGGCTCGGCGAGGGCCTTCCCCTACCCCGCGGCCCGGGCACCGTCACACACAGCCGATGGGGGCTCGACCTGCCGTGAGCGGGAACGCCACCGAGTTGCCCCCGCTGCGAGCGGGGCCGAACCTGGGAGAGCCGTGGGGGCGGCGCGTTCGTGACGCCGAGCCAGGAGGCGCAACGGTGACCCAGACACCTCCCAGAAGCCGGGCATGGCCCCGCCTGCGCGTGGCGGACTGGTCCGAGACCAGGGACACGCTGCACATGTGGACCCAGATCGTCGGCAAGGTGCGGCTCGCGCACGCACCGCTGGTCAACCACTGGTGGCAGGTCACCTTCTACGTCAGCGCGCGGGGGCTGACCACGTCGAGCATCCCGTACGGCACCGGAGCCTTCGAGATCGAGTTCGACTTCGTCGACCACCGGCTGCACCTCCGCAGCAGCGACGGCGGGACCCGGCACGTTCCCCTGGCGCCCAAGCCGGTGGCCCGGTTCCACCACGAGACGATGCGGGCCCTGGACGAGTTGGGCATCGAAGCCCCGATCCAGGACCACCCGAACGAGGTCGAACCGGCGATCCCCTTCACCGAGGACCTCCGGCACGCCTCCTACGACGCACAAGCGGCGCACCTGTTCTGGCGCCAACTGCTGCAGGCCGACCGCGTCATGGGCGCCTTCAGAGCCCGCTATCTGGGCAAGGTCAGCCCGGTGCACTTCTTCTGGGGTGCCATGGACCTGGCCTGCACCCGGTTCTCCGGGCGCGACGCCCCCACCCACCCGGGCGGCGCTCCGAACTGCGGGGACTGGGTCATGGTCGAGGGCTACTCACGGGAACTGAGCAGCTGCGGTTTCTGGCCAGGCGGGGGAGAGGAGGGCGCCTTCTACGCGTACGCCTACCCCGAACCCGACGGCTTCCGCTCCCATCCCGTCGAACCCGCCGCCGCCCACTACAGCCCGCAGAACGGGCAGTACCTGCTGCCCTACGAGGCCGTGCGCACAGCCGACGACCCGGACGCGGCACTGATGGCCTTCCTGCAGACCACCTACGAGGCGGCTGCCGAAGGCGGCGGCTGGGACAGGCCGGCCCTCGAAACCGATCCGAACCGCTGGAACGAGCGCCGTTGACCGTGCGGGCGACCGGCCGCGGCTCCGGGCCGCTCCGGGACCGCTCCGGGCCGGTCACCCGCACGAACGGCGCGGGCGCGTCCGATGCCGGGCGTCGGACGACTGTGGTGCCGGGCGTCGTACGACTGTGACGCCAGGCGTCGGACGTCTGTGAGAGGGCACCCGCTGCGCTCGCAGGTACCAGCCCCCTGCCCCCTGGAGGTACTGCCGTGACATGCTTCGACCGTCGCGATCTCGGATTGCTGACCCTGCGCCTGGGCACGGGCGGCGTGCTGTTCGCCCACGGCGCCCAGAAACTCTTCGGCTGGTTCTCGGGCCACGGTCTGGAGGGCACCGCCCAGTTCATGGAGTCGCTCGGTTACAAGCCGGGCAAGGCGAGCGCGCTGGCCTCCGGCCTCGCGGAGGCCGGAGGCGGGGCGCTGCTCGGCCTCGGCCTCGCCACCCCCGCGGGGGGTGCGGCGGTGGTCGGCGGCATGGCCGGAGCTGCCGCCGTCCACGCCCCGAACGGCTTCTTCAACACCTCGGGCGGCTACGAACTCCCCGCGCTGTACGGCCTGGTCGGCGCCGGCCTCGCGGTGGCCGGGCCGGGCAGGATCTCCCTGGACCACGTCTGCGGCCACCGTCTGAACCGCACCTGGATGGTGCCCGCGGCCCTCGCCGCCGCGGCGGCAGGGGCGACCGCGGCGGTGACGTCCCGCAGCAGGGAACAGCGGGCGTCCGAGGATGCCGCCGCCGCCCCGGACGCCCAGGAGCCGATGCAGGAGACCTCCCAGGACGAGTGAAGGGGAGCGGTCGTCGTCGCCCACGTGAGCCGGCGGTGGAACTTCCTGCGGAAGCCGCCCTCCTGGCTTCGGCCGGCGGGCGTTCTCGTGGCGGGGGTTCTCAGGACATGCGGAGGAGCTCCAAGAGCGCCGCGGCGGACCAGGAGAAGTTGCTGGCGTTGCGGCCCTCGCCGGTGAGGGGGTCGTAGTTCTCGTGGATCGGCCCTTCGCCGAGCAGCCCCCGGGCGTGGGTCAGCAGCCGCTCGGTGATCCGGTGGGCGTCGCGGTGGTAGCCGTAGGCGCGCAGGCCCACGAGGGCGAAGTACGCCTGGTCGAGCCATACCAGGCCGCGCCAGTACCCGTGGGGGTCGAAGGCCGGGTTGTCGCGTGAGACGGTCGGCAACGGCAGCGGGGTCGCGAACTGCGCGTCGTCGGTGAGCGCTGACCGCACGCCCGCGGCCTGCCGGGTGGTGGCCGCCCCGGCCCACAGCGGGACCGCTCCCTCGATGCCCTTGCCGGCGTCGGTGCGGGGGCCGCCGCCCGGGGCGCGGTCGTAGAAGAACCGCGTCCGCCGGTCGTACATGTGGGTGCGGATGTCCTTCCCCAGCTGTCGGCGTTCCCGCATGAGGCGGTCCGCTTCGGCCGGGCGGCCCAGCAGGCGGGCGATGCGCGCCAGGTACTGCTTCTCGGCGTAGAGGTAGCAGTTGAGGTCGACGGACTCCTGCCGCAGGGAGTAGCCGACCGTCGTGCCGTCGGCGTCCTTGTTGGCGGCGACGGCCACGTCGTCGAAGCGCGGCGCGTTGTCCATGCCGCTCTCCCAGGCGGCGGCGGCACGGCGCGCCTGTGCGGAGTCGTTGGCCGCATCGACCGTGGCGCCGTACTCGATCAGGGCGTTGCCGTCGTGGTCGCGGTTGCGGTACCACCACGCGTGGTAGGCGGTCAGCTTGGGATACATCCGGCGCAGGAAAGCGGCGTCGCCGCCGCGCCGGTAGACCTCCCAGACCGCCCAGGTGGCCAGCGGCGGCTTGGAGTTGCGCTCGTTCCAGTTGATGCTGCCCTGCCGCGTGTTGTTGTAGAACACGGCGTCCGGGATCATTCCGGCGTCCTGGGGCCGCTGGGCGGAGTCTTCGGTGATCTGGTGGTCGAACATGGCCTCGATCGCCTGAGCGGCGAGACGGGGCGCGAACAGGGCGGTGGAGACGGCCTCCTTCCACGAGTCCCAGGCCCAGGCGCCGCCCGCGAAGCCGGTGTAGGTGAGGGAGGGGGTGAGGACGTCCTTTCTCAGCAGTCCCGCCGGGCTCCGCCAGTTGGTCAGCAACGTCTGCACGGCCTTGGCCGCGGGGCGGCGGCGCGCGGGCGGCACGTGGGCCAGCGCCCGCTTCAGATAGTCCGCCCAGCGGTCCTCGGCGCGCGCGGCGACCCGTTCAGGACGGTCGAGCGCGGAGCGCACCGCCTCGGCGTCGGCCAGCCGCTCGGCCTCGGTGAACGTGTAGCTCTCGGTCCACGTGAAGACCGTGCGCTCGCCGGGGGCGAGCCGCCGGGGACGGCGGGCGGTGGTGCGGTAGCGGTCGGCGTGCACGGTGGTGTCCACGGCGTCCGCGTGCCGTACCTCGAAGCGCGTCTGGCCGGTCGTCAGGTACTGGTCGTAGTCGCGCACCCGCGCGAAGCGCACGGCCACGCCGGTGCCGGTGGCGGTCAGGCGGGGTGCGCTGCGGACCGGTTCCTCGGTGTGCCGCAGCAGGGTTCCGGACCAGTCGGCCCGTACGGTGCGCGGTCCGGTGCCGTGGTTGCGCACCTCGGCGGTGACCGATGCGGTGCGGTCGCTGGCGTAGCGCAGGGTGAGGGTGATCTCCAACTCCGAGACGGTGCGCTGCTGCGTGAGCCGTCCGGGGGCGCTGTACGCGCTGGGTGTGGGATCGTCGCGCAGGTCCACCCGCTTCCCGGTGCGCTCGTCGGTGAGCCCGAACCGGGTGAAGGCCCGACTGAGGTACCAGGGGTACTCCTCCGCCAGGTACAGCGGCCCGCTGAAGGCGAGTCCCGTACCCAGGTGCCGTCGGCCCCCGGTGTCCGGCAGGCCGTACGCGTGCCAGGCGCCCAGATCGGCGAACGCGTTGAGCGGGTTGTTCTCCGGCGGCTTGGCCGCAGCCGGAAAGCCACGCAGGTCCAGCAGGTCGGTCAGGTCACCGTGCGGCCCGCCACCGTGCGGATTCCCGCCACCGTGCGGATTCCCGGCCGCTTCCCGCGGCTTCGGGGTGTCCGTGCCCGTCGCGTGGGATGCGGCGTGCGCGGGCGCCGCGCTCAGCGCCGAGGCACCGACCGGCACGAGCGACAGGGCGGTGAAGCCCCTTCTGGATATGTCCGGCACGGTGCGGTTCCTCCTACGGCCACGGCCCGCAGGCCCCGGCGTCGTCGGCTCCTGGGACGCGTTTCCACGCGACCGGGCAGCGTTCGGCGCCCTGGCGGCGCTGGTGCGCCTGCCAACGTTCGGCTTCGAGAGGAGAACTTACGATTCCGGATCAGTCGTGGCAAGAGACTGATCGATCACTGACGCGCACGCGGTCCGGCAGCCCCGGCACCCGGGCCCGCACGTCGGTGTCAGCGCGCTTGCGGGGCCAACGCGGGCCAGCGGGCCGTCACCGTCTTGCCTTCGGGCTCGATGCGGGTCTCCACGGCGCCGGCCAGGCGGCGCACCAGGTGCAGGCCCCACCCGCCCGATCCGTCCAGCGCGCCTTCCCGCACGGCCGGCGGTGTGCGGCTCGTGTCATGGACCGCGGCCGTCAGTACCCCGTTGCGCAGGCTGAGAGTCAGGGACCACCAGCCGGCGGTGTGGCGGACGGCGTTGGTGACCAGTTCGCTGACGACGGTCTCCACCGCTGTCCTGTCGACATGGCCGGAGTGTCCCGCGACGAAGGCCCCGGCAAGGTCACGCGCGTCCGCGACGGTTGCCTCGTCCGACCGCACTGACAACACGGAAAACGCCTCCTTCACTCACTTACTCCCTGTGTGTGCCCGCCCGCCGTGTGGCGCACGCGTCCCTGTGAGGGTGGAGAGACGTGCGCCCGGACAACGGGCCGGCCGGCTCGCTCAGGACGAGGTCCGCACAGTCAGGGCAAGGGTGTCGTCCGGGTGGAGTATGACGGTGTGCATGTCGTCGGCGATCGCCTCGGGGATCTCTCCGATCGGTCTGTGCGCGTGCTGTGCCGCCGAGGCGGCCAGACGGCGTTCGCCCTCCAGCGGATCCCTGCGGCTCTCGGTCAGCCCGTCGGTGTAGAGGACGAGGAGGTCGCCCGGGGCGAGGCGGGTGCGCAGGACGTCTTCGCTGCCGGGCAGGGGGAAGCCCACGCCGCGGCCGGGAATGTGGAGGTACGCGGTCGTGCCGTCTTCCCGGACGACCAGTGCCGGAGGATGGCTGCCGTTGGCCAGCAATAGTTCCCCCGTGTCCGGGTTGACACGGGCCAGGAGGAGGGTGGCCATCAGCCGGGCGTCGATCCCGGCCAGTATTTCACTCGCTCGTTGGACGATGGTGTGCGGCTGGTGGCCCTCCAGCGCGAGGGTCCGCACGGTGTGGGTGACGCTCAGGGCGGCTCCGGTACTGCGGACACCGTGGCCCAGGGCGTCGACGACGGTGATGTGGATGGTGCCGTCGGGGAGGCGGAACCAGTCGTACAGGTCGCCGCCGGTGGGCGCGTCGGCGTCGGCGGGAGCGTAGTGGACGGCCAGCTCAAGACCGGGGACGGTCAGCGGCGCGGGCCGCAGCGCGTCCTCCAGCTCGCGGAGCATCTTGCCGTGGGCCCGGCGCAGTTGCTCGTCGCGCTCCTCCAGCTGGACGTAGAGGGCGAGCACACCGCTGTTGGTCTCCTCCAACTCGTCCTTGAGCCGCCGGTGCTCCGCCTCCAGCGCGTCCCGGCGTTCCAGCACCGTGCGCAGTTCCTCCTCGGCCGCGTCACCGTCCGTGTGCTGCCCGGCCTCCCGCGGCGCCGTGGGAAGCTCGTGCGGCGCTGCCGGGGGCTCGTGCGGCGCTGCCGGAAGCTCGTGCGGCGCTGCGGCCAGGGGGAGGAGCCATGTGACGGCGCCTGCCGCGTCCGCCGTGGCGGGCAGTGGCAGTCGGTCGAGGTCCTGCCGGCTGGTCTCGCACACGCCTGTCGAGACCAGCGCGACCGACGCGACCGACACCGCCCCGTCGCTCTCCCGCGCGTCCGCCTGGCGGGCCGGCGCCACCCTGATGCGGACGCGGCGGCCTTTGGCCAGTTCGGTGCGGGCGACGGTGGCGACGGAAACCGTCAGCCGGGCGCGTGTCTCGGCCGGAAGCCCGTGGCGGCGGGCGAGGCGGCGCACGGCACGCCGTACGCCGCCCACCGTGGTCAGAGGTCGGCTTTCTCGCATCATCGCATTCCTGTCAGTGCCAGTGCGCTGGCGTCGTCCCTCAGGCGGCGGTGCCGGTGAGCCAGGACGGCCGGCAGCAGCGGGGCGGGCAGTCGCGTGACGAAGGGGGAGGGAGCGTGCGACCAGCGCGCCTCGATGCCGTCGGAGTGGAGCAGGGCGAGCCGGCCGGCTCCCAGTTCCGCGGTGCTGGTCCGCGGGGTGGGCAGATTCCATCCGACGATCCCCGGGCGGCTCTCGATCCGGCGCGGCGGCAGGCCGGGGTCGAGCACGACCACGCGTATGTTGCCCACGCCGCAGAAGTGGAGGCGCCCCGATTCGAGACGGACCAGACCGACGGCGGCGCCGCGGGTGTGCCGCAAGGCACGGTGCGTCTCTTCCATGAGGGCGGTCAGCGGCCGGCCCGGGGCGCCGCGGAACGTGCGCAGCGCGGCGCGGGTGGCACGTGCGGCGGCCTCCCCGTGCCCCAGCCCGTCGACGACCACCGCCGTCAGTCCCTCCGCGGTGGCCTCGACGGCTACGCCGTCACCACAGGCTTCCTCCCTCTCCGCGGGCAGGCACACCCAGCCGATCTCCCCTTCGGGAAACCGGCCTTCCCGGCCCGCCTCCGCCGTCGGCTGCCGCGCCGGCCGGCCTGGAGCGGTCAGCCGGGCGGAGGCCGCTGTGCCGTCCGGCACCTGTGTGCGGATCACGAACGTGTCCGCGACTCTCCTGACCGCTCCCAGGCCCGTGCCGAGCGTGTTGGTCGTGGTGTAGCCGTCGGTGAGGCACCGTTGCAGATGGCGCATCCCCGGCCCGCGGTCGACTGCCACGACCTCCAGCCCTTCGGCCCGGGGGAGGGGCTGGAGGTAGACGATGCCGTCGGTGGCGTGCTTGTCCAGATTGCTGGCCAGTTCGCTGGCGACGGCGGCGGCCCGGTCCGGCAGCGACCCGCCCAGGCCGCACCGCCGTGCCGTCTGCCGGGCCAGGTCGGCGGTCAGGTGGACGGCGCTGTAGTGGTCGATGCGTACCTGCGCGGTCGGCGGATGGTCGGGTGCGGGCCGCGTCATTGCTCGATCCAGCGGACAGCAGTGATCGCCGCACCGTGCCCGGGTTCGGAGCGCACGTCGAACTCGTGCATGAGCCGACGTGCTCCTCCCAGGCCGTGCCCCAGCCCCGACCCGGTGGTGAAACCGTCCACCAGGGCGCCCTGTAGGTCGTCGATGCCGGGGCCCTCGTCCCGCACCGTCAACCGCACCCCCTTCCTGCCCGCGCGGTGCAGCAACTCGATGGTCAGCGCACCACCGCCTCCGTGAATGTAGGCGTTGCGGGCGAGTTCGCTGGCGGCGGTGACGACCCGCGTCTGGTCGACCAGACCGAAACCGGCCTCCAGCGTGGCGGCGCGCACGGCATGACGCACCGACAGCAGATCCTCCTCGGTACGCACCGGGTAGGTCGCGGCATCCTCCGCGTCCGCGGCGCGCGCCCGGCCCCGGTGCGCCGAGGGGCCCTCCTGCGATGTGGCCCGCCCCCGGACGGCCGGCGGGCCGGCCGACTCGCCCGGTACGGAGACGTGTTCGGCAGGCCGTGGCCGCTCGGCTTCCTCACCACGGAAGGTCTTCACGCCGACGGCTCCCGTGTCTCGGAGGGCAACTGGTGCCAGCCGAGGGCCGCCATGCCCTGCTCCGCGTTCAACGCCGTCTCCACACCGCTCAGCTCGATGCCCAGTTCCACCAGGGTGATGGCCACCGCCGGACGCATCCCCGCCACGATCACCCGCGCTCCCAGCAGCTGCGCCATTGTCGACAGTTCCATCAGCGCCCGCGCCACGAAGGAGTCGATGATCTCCACCCGGGAGATGTCGATCAGCACCCCCCGTGCGCTGTCGGAGACGATGCGGGCCGTCAACTCCTCGGCGAGCGCGACGGCCGAGGTGTCGTCGAGTTCGCTGAGCAGGCCGGTGACCAGCGTGTTGCCCAGCCGCAGGATCGGTACCGGACCTCCCATCACAGCGCCGCCCGCGAGCCCGCCGGGCCCTGGTCCGTCCGGGAGGGTGAGGCGTGCGCGGCCGACTTCTCACCCGTCAGGTGCATCGCGGTCGCCAGCGCGTCAGCGAGGTTGGCGCGGGTGAGGATGTCCGACAGGTCGATGCCCAACTGGACGATCGTCTGGGCGATGGCAGGACGGATACCGCTGATGACGCAGTCGGCCCCCATCATCCGCACGGCCTGCACCGTCTGCATCAGATGCTGCGCCACGGAGGTGTCCACCGTCGGCACCCCGGTGATGTCGACGATGGCCACCGTCGCCTCGTGCTTTTGGATCGCCTCCAGCAACGCCTCCATCACCACCTGACTGCGTGCCGTGTCCAGCGTGCCGACCAGCGGAACAGCGAGCACCTGCCGCCACAGCTGCACCACCGGTGTGGAGACCTCCAGCAGCTGACGGCTCTGCCGGCGGATGATCTCCTCCCGGCCTTCCACATACGTCTCGAACGACAGCGCGCCGGCGGAGTCCAGCAGCCGGTTGAGCAACAGCGCGGCCGCGAACATCTCACCAGTGGAGAGCGCCTCGTCCTGCACCGTTTCCAGCAGCGCCTCCTTGAGCGCCAGCACCGACAACGACGTCGCCGTCGGCGTCCCGCCCGCACGAGCACGCCGCAGCGACAGGTCGGTCACCGTCTCGCGCAGCTCACGATGCGAGGTCACCACCTGCTCCACCGGCAGGTCACTGGCCATGCCGCCTCTCAACGCCGCGACCAGCGCGTCCGCGTCCTCGTGCAACTCCTCCTGCACGAGCCCCTCGCTCAGCGACGCCCGCTGCGTCTGCAACTGCACCCACCGGTCGGCGATGTCGTTCCCCCGCTGCGCCAAGAGCTCACAAAGACGCTCCCGCACGGCAGCCTCGGTCACACTCATCAACAGTCCTTCCCTCTCCTGCGTTTCCTGACCTGATGCCGAAACCGCCGAGCCCGGCTCGGCCGACACCTCCTGCTGCCGGACGGCCTCGCGGCGCTGGGCCAAGACGCCCGCCGACGAGCCGCCAGAAGGGGTGCGGGGTGTGCTGAGCGAGCCGCGCCGGCCTCAACACGCCCGCATCGCCGCATCGTTCCACGAAGCGGCTGCCACCGGGCCGGCACGGCGATGCCGGCAATGGGGGTCTTCATGGGGACGTGCGCGAGTGGAGCGCAAGAACATCGGCCACTCCCGTGGGCAGTGCTGGCGGGATCACGGGAGGGAAGAGGGCACACGCCAAGAGCGCCGACCACCGTCGGTCCGCTCCCGTGGGTGTGCCTGAGGCCTAAGCACGTGGATCCTGCGTATCACCCGGACGAGACCACACCAAAGTCGGACCGGAAAATGTGTCCCACACCACGCGCCGGCGCGGTGAGAAGGCCGGCCGTCGGATGCCGCGGCCCTCTCGCCGGCCGTCCGCCCTTCGACCGTACGACCCCGGGGCCCAGGCGAGGGGTGTACTGCCGGTACACCGCCGCACCGCGCCCTCCCCTCCCGCGGCCCACCGCCGCTCTGGTGCGCTGCATCCCCGGCGCCCGTACCCACTGGCACGCGCACGCCCTCGCCGCCCCGCTCACCTGTCCGGCCGGACGGGGCGTCCGACCGCGGCAGCGCTGCGTTCACGGGTGGTCATCGGTCAACGGGACCGGGCCAGGCGGAGCCAGAAGAGCATCACGGGGAGGACGAGAGCCGCCGCGGCGGCGTTGAGTCCGCCGAAGCCGAAGCTGTGCATCAGGGGCCCGGCCAGGCCCGCGCCCATGGCCGCGACGACGTACATCGCGGTGTCCGTGGTGCCTTGCACGCTCGGCCGGTCAGCGGTGGGCGTGGCCTCGGTCAGCATCGCGGAGCCCGCTACCAAGCTGAAGGACCATCCCAGGCCCAGCAGGAACAGCCCTGTCATCATCAGGGCAACCGAGCCGTGGCTCAGGCCCGACAGCAGCGCGGAGGTGAGGAACACGGCCTGCCCGGCGACCGCGACCGGCAGGTGGCCCACCCTGTCGGCCAGCCAGCCGACGACGGGCGACAGTGCGTACATTCCCAGCAGGTGCCCGCTGATGGTGATGCCGACGACGGTGAGCGCGGCTCCGTCCTCGGACATGCTGACGGGGGTCATGGTCATGATGACCCCCATGGTGGTGTGGGCCACGACGATGCTCACGAACGCGAAGGCGGCGCGCGGCGAGCGCCGCAGGTGGCGCAAGGCCGTACGCACCGTTCCGCTTCGCGGGTCCCGCGCCTCGGCCGGTCCGCGCGGTGCGGCGTGGACGCGCGACCCGGCCCCAGGCGGCCCTGCGGCGTTCCCTTGTCCTGCCGCGTTCGCTGGTCCTGCGGCGTTCGCTTGTCCTGCCGCGTTCGCTTGTCCCGCGGCGTTCGCTTGCCGCCGGGCGAGCACCAGCGGATCGGGGCGAAGCCCGGCCCACAGCAGCAGCGAGGCCAACGCCATGCAGAGGGCGGCCAGAACGAACGCCCCGGTCAGCGGGGGAAGGCGCAGGACGGAGGCCACCCAGGCGCCTGGATCGGCGAGGTTCGGGCCGATGAGGGAACCGAGCGTGGTTGCCCACACCACGATGGACAGGGCCCGGGCACGGTGCAGCGGGGCGGCCAGGTCGGCAGCCGCGTAGCGGCTCTGCTGGTTCGTCGCGCTCCCGACACCGAAGAGCAGCATCCCCACGACCAGCAGGGATATGGACGTGAGCACCGCAGAGGCGATGAGAAGGCCGCCGCCGACAGCAGCCGTGAGCCACCCGGTACTCAGGGCGGCCCGACGCCCCCGCCGTTGGGCGAGGAGCGCCAGGGGGATACCGACCGCGGCGGCGCCCGCCGTCATGGCGGTGCGGGCCAGGCCTGCGTAGGCCTCGCTGCGGGCAACGGACTCGGCCAGCAGCGAGCCGATGGACACCGACACCCCGATACCGACTCCACCGACGACCTGGGCCGCCGCCAGGAGCCGGACGGTGCGCTTCTGTACGGCGCTCACCCGCGCCTCGGCCTGCCAGGGCACGGCACGTACTTCTTGCGGCGCGGTCACGTACCGGCACTCCTTCCGGTGCCACCTGGTGGCGCACGGCCCCGGCTTCGGACGCCGAGTGGACACCTCACACATAGGTTCTGGTTATGTTGGGTGGACGGTGGCCCACCGTAGGCAGAGGGCAGCGCGCAGGGTAGGGCAGAACGGTGAATGTGGGGATAGACGATGGCTATGACCGACCGGCTGAACCCCGAGGGGCTGCGGTATGCGCACGCGGTCGGCGAGACCAAGTCGTTCAGCGCCGCCGCCCGAGCGTACGGGGTGACGCAGCCCGCGCTGTCGAACGGGATCGCCAAGCTGGAGGAGCGGCTGGGAGGCAAACTGTTCGACCGCTCTCCGCGCGGGGTGACCCCGACCGCCTTCGGTGCGCGGATGCTGCCGCTGATCTCCTCCGCACTGGCCGCCTTGGACGCCGTGGCGGCGGAAGCGCGGCGGCTGACCGAACCCGGCGAGCGGAAGATCCGGATGGGGGTGTCGCCGCTGATCGCCGCTGACCTGGTCGCGCGGTCCTTCGGGATCGTCCGCGAGTTTCCCGCGACCCGCGATCTGGTACTGCGCGAGGCAGACATGGACACCCTGCGCGCCGAGCTGCGCGCCGGCGAACTCGACATCATCCTCATTCCGGCGGTGGCCGCGATGCCGCGCTACGAGCACCGGGTCATCGACGTCGAACCGGTCGTCGTCGTCAGCCCCGAAACCGTCGAACCGGAACCTGTCGAGCTCGAAGAGGCCGGCAAGGAGCAGTTCATCCTCGTTCCGGACACCTGCGGCCTGACCACGTTCACCACCCAGCTCTTCCAGGCCCACGGGATGCCCCTGCACACCTATCCGGGAGAAGCGGCCAGCTACCGGGTCCTGGAGGACTGGGCGAAGCTCGGACTGGGCTCGGCCATGGTCCCCCGCTCCAAGCTGGCCTCACCCGACGGACCCCACCGTCCCCTGATGGACGAAGGGCGCGAGGTGCAGATCTCCTTCGAAGCGGTCTGGAGCTCCGGCTCCCCGCTCGCGGCGGATCTGCTGAGCCTGGCCGACAGCCTCGCGGCCACCCGTCTCTAGGTATACGGACTGCTTATGCCCTGGTTCAGTGGACTCCTCTACCGGGCTTCGCCGGCGGTGCCTAACGTGGCACGCACGTTGCGGTAACCATCGCTTCGGTCCACCCCTCGTCAGTGAGTGAGGCATAACCATGGCGTATCTCGAAATCACCCTCCAGGTGGCCCCTGCCAACCGTGCCGCCGCTGCCGGTGTGTACGAGAAGTACAGGCAGCCGTTCCTGGGCACCATCGCCGGAGCCACCAGCAAGGAACTGCTCGTCCGCGACGAGGACGTACAGGTGCTCCACGGCTTCCGGTCCGTGGCGGATGCCAAGGCGTACCTGGACAGTGAGCTGTTCACGCGGGACGTCGTGGGCGAACTCGCACCACTGCTGCGGACGGAACCCGACGTTCGGGTCTACGAGGCCGCCTGAGCCGTCATGCGGTGCGCGGACCTGACCGCTCGCTTCGCGCCCCGGAACAGGTCCGTACGCCGCCCAGCGGTTTCGGCCACGAGCCGCCCGCCTCATCGACAGCCGCCCGCCCCTCTCGGCGGGCGCCCTTCACCTTCCAGGAGCGCAACATGAACGGTGTGCGCGTCACCCCGTGGCACGACACATCCCTCCCCTCCCCTCCGCCCGAACTCCTTGCGGGAATGAAGGCTCGCCGACCCGACGGCGAACTCATCGGGATCGACCGCGTCCTGCTGAAAAGCTTCCCGCTCGCAACCGGCTGGAACGAGCTGCTGGGCCGGGTTCGCGCCGCATTCGACCTGGCGTTGGAATACCGCGAACTGATCATGCTCAGGGTGGCGGTGCTGAACGGCGCCGACTTCGAATGGGGGGTGCACTACCCGGCGTACCTGCAGGCGGGCGGCACGGAAGAAAAGTGTCGAGCCCTCAAGGAACCCAGCGGAGAGAACGACCTCTTCAACGAAGAAGAGCGCGCCCTGATCGCCCTCACCGACCAGTCCACGAAACGGGTCGAGGTGGATGCTGCGGTCATCGAAGAACTGAAGCGCCTGTTCGGGCAAACGCAGACAGTGGAAGCGGTCGCCACGGTATCGGCCTACAACATGGTCTCGCGCTTCCTGGTGGCGCTGGCCATCTGAAGCCCCAGGCGCCGGCCTCGACCCGGCGCGCCGGGGCCAGACCCCCGGCCGCTTCCGTGGCCAGCGCGACCGGCTCCGGTATTTCAGCCCGACGTTCGGCAGCCGCCCCCAACCGGGGACGCCGTGCCTTTGGCTGGTGCAAAATTCCGGGCCCTGATGGACGATCCGCCCGACCTGCCGGTACTCACTCCGGCGGGCCCGGGCTCCTACCGGGTGCGTGTGCATGCCCGCGGCCGGGACACCGCCCCGGACGGGGTCGCCGAGGAGCCCCTTGAGGACTACCTCCTCACCGTCTGGCCCGCCCCACCCCGGAGCGACACTGTCTACAAACAGACCGACGAATACGGGGCCACCTGGCGCCGCCAGGCACAGCCAAGGAGCTGAGCTAACGGCACCGTCCCTTGGGGCCGCCCCAGCCCAGGTGAGGCCGGAGCGGCCCTTCCTCCGGTTCGGAACAGACAGGCGAGACCGCCCCGCCGAAAGAGCTGCCGCGCGGCCTGTGGCACGCCCCGCCTCAGGACCTCGGGGATGCGGGCAGGCCTTCGAGCCCCGACGCTGGCGTGCACGAGAACGGCCGGCGCTTCGACGGGGTTTCCAAAGGCGTTCGGCAGTCCCCGCCTGATGAGATGTTCACGAGCGGCGACAGCGCTGGGCTCGGGCGAGCGGTGTTGCCGCATTGCGGGACCGCGTCATCGAGCAGGCGCTCGGTCGGACGGCGTGTTCGGCCTCCACATGCCGAACCACTGCTCGGCGCCGTATTCCTCGTACCGCTCCACCTCGGTGAATCCCAGCTTTTCGGCGAGGCGCATCGAGCGCTCGTTGGCGGTCTGGGTGCGAAGCACCACAACTTCGCCGGGGAGCACGTCGGCGAACCAGCCGAGTGCTGCTGTGCACGCCTCGGTGGCGTACCCATGTCCCCACACCTGCGGCAGGAACAGGTAGCCGATCTCGGTCTGCCCGACGTCCGGACGGACGTGCCCGGGGCGCTCTGCGTGCGGGTCGAGCATGACCGTGCCGATCGTCCTCCCGTCGAGATCGATCGCGAAAATCCCGCAGTGTTGCCGCGCAGCGTGCTGCGCGGCGCCGGCAGCGTAGGGCTGGGGTGGGCTTCTTCCACCGGCTCGTCGATCCTCGGTGCGGCTTTCTGCCCCCGGCAGCAGTTGATCAGGTGGGTCGAGGTCCGGGAGACTCAGATGCTGTGCGCATGGGGATCTCTGGTTTCGAGCCGTCCTTCCTGAGCGGAGTCGACGCGATTCGGCAGGAGCACGGATCACGCCTGGCGGCGCTCACCGGCAGACGGTTGACGCGGTTCGCGCTGGTGCGGTTCGCCGAGGACGGGGACTGGAACGCCGACTGCCCGGTGGTCTTGGACCTCGACGGTGTCCAGGTGGAGGTCTGCCACTGGAAGCTCGACGAACTCTCGATCGGCTGGGACACGATCGACACCGCGGCAACCATCACGGGCTGGGAGTACGTCGATTTCACGCCCCAGTGGTCTCATAGCGATGAACGTCTCGAACCGTTCGTCGGGCAGGCATTGTGCGAGGTCGCGCTCCTCGAATGGCGGCCGGCCGACCATGACCTGGCGGCTGGAACCGTGGCGGTGGAATTCACCTTCGCCAACGGCTGTCTGCGGATCGTCAACGGCCTCGACGAGAACCGCATCGAGGTTGGTGCGGCCCACCCGGATTACCTTCGGCACAGGCTGGGCCGCTGAGCACCTGCTGCTCGCTGCTCGGTGGGTTTCCCGGGGATCTGGGCGACCGGCAGCAGGGCGGCCTGGGCCGGGGCACCGGTCTGCCGGGGGCCCGGCTGGTGCGGAGATGTCGGTGAGCCGTTCCAGCAGATGGTCTAGGTGTGTTGTCCCGGGACGTGTCCTTCCGGTGCGCCGGGGCGGGCCGCCCGCACCATGGAAAGACCTGCCCCGACGCGCATCGGAGTCCGTATGGCTTCCAGTGACCTCCCCGCTCCGGACACCGGGCTGGTCCTCACTCATTTCCTCACGGTGTCAAACGTAGCCCGCTCGCGGACGTTCTACAGCGACGTCCTGGGCGGTGAGGTGGTGCTGGCCGAGAACCCGTGCATCGTCAAACTGGCCAACGGATGGATCATCATGAACCCCGGTGGCGGCCCCACGCCGGACAAGCCCGGTGTCACACTGCGACCGCCCGCCGACCGGGGGGCGGCCGACTGCTTCCTGAACATTCGTGTGGCCGACATCGACGCCTGCCACCGCGAGTGGAGCGCCAAGGGGGCCAAGTTCCTGACACCGCCGATCGACCGCAAGGCCGAGCTGCGGTGCTACCTGCGTGACCCGGACGGCTACCTCATCGAGGTCGGGCAGGCGACGGGCATGCTGCGGGGCGTCTACGCCGATCCGCCGGCGACGCGGGACTGACTGACCCCCGGCCCCTGACGGCGGCGACGGCAGCGACGGCGGCGACAGCGGAGGCGGCCGGCGGAGGCAGCGGCAGCGGCAGCGGACGCTCACGACTCCAGGTAGCGGAGAACCGCGAGAATCCTGCGGTTGTATCCCGAGGCGTGCCGCAGGCCGAGCTTGTCGAAGACGGCGCCCAGGCTCTTCTCCACCGCGCTCAGGGAAAGGTGCAGGTGCTCGGCGATCGCCGCGTTGGTGTGCCCCTCGGCCAGCGCTTCGAGCACGGCGCGCTCGCGCGGGGTCAGCCGCGCCAGCGGGTCGGTGTGCGTGGAGCGGAGCACGAGTTGCCGTACGACTTCCGGGTCGATGGCGGCACCGCCCGCGTGAATCCGCTCCAGCGCGTCGAGGAACTCCTCGACCTGCGCGACCCGGTCCTTGAGCAGGTAGCCGATCCGCTCGGCGCCGGCGGTCAGCAGCTGCGCCGCGTAGTGCCGTTCCAGGTGCTGGCTCAGTACCAGGACGCCGACCCCGGGCCACCGTTCGCGGATCTCCACGGCGGCGCGCAGTCCCTCGTCGGTGTGGGTCGGCGGCATCCGGATGTCCACGACGACGAGGTCCGGCGGCGCGGCCTCGACAGCGCGCAGCAGGCCGGCGGCGTCTGCCGCCGCGGCGGGAACCTCGTGGCCTTCTTCGGTGAGCAGCCGCACCAGCCCTTCCCGCAGGAGGGTCGAATCCTCGGCCAGCATTACGCGCACGGCAGCTCCGCTGTGACGAGAGTGGGTCCCCCGGAGGGACTGTGCAGGTGCAGTCGTCCGTCGAGGGCGTCCACCCGGCTGCGCAGCCCGGTCAGACCACTGCCTGCCGGATCGGCACCGCCGACGCCGTCGTCCTCGACCCGGACGAGCAGAAGCGCTCCCTCCTGCTCCTGTCGCACGGTGATCAGAACGCCGGTGGCGGCCGAGTGCTTGGCGGCGTTGGTCACGCATTCCGATACGAGGAAGTAGGCGGCTGTCTCCACGGAGGCGGGCAGGGGACCGCTCAGGTGGAATTCCGTGCGCACGGGCAGCCCGCACCGTTCGGTGACCGAGGCGAGGGCTTCTCGCAGCCCGAGCTCGTCCAGCGCGGTCGGGTAGACCCGCCAGGCGACCTCCCGCAGTTCCCGCAGGACCTCCCGCGACTCCACGTGGGCCTGGTGGAGCAGTTCGCCGGACCGCTCGGGGGCACTGCTGCGCCGGGCGCGGCCCAGCAGCATGGCCAACGCCACCAGCCGCTGCTGCACACCGTCGTGCAGATCGCGTTCGATGCGGCGGCGCTCGGTGTCGACGGCCCGCAGCACCGCGGCGCGGCTGGCGGCCAGTTCGTCGATGCGCCGTCGCAGGAGATCCCGCTCCGAGGGGCCGAAACAGGCGCGTGCCAGGTGTCCGTCGGCGGTGTCCAGCCGGAGCAGGCCCTGGATGTCGAGGAAGAGCAGTACCCCTCCGAGGACGCACTGGCCGGCCAGTTCCCACCCTTCGAGTGTGCCCCGCACCAGGCCGACGACGAGGAACGCCGCCAGCGTCGCCCCGACGCCGAGGAGGGCGATCACCACACAGGTCAGCAGGCCCGTGCTCGTACGGGCCACGAGGTAGCGCACGATCCGCTCGTCGGGCACGTCGTCGTCGGGGAAGCGGTCGGCGAAGAACAGCGACCGGCGTCGCCGCTCGACGGCGGCCAGCCGTCGGGCCCCGGCGGCGAAGGCGGCCAGGGCACGCCGCCGGGTGCGGGGCCACAGCAGCAGGGGGCCGAGGGGGACGCCCGCGAGCAGGAGATACCCCAGCCCGGGCAGTGCGCTGGCGCAGCCCGCCAGCACGCCGACGGTGCGGCGCGGCAGGCTCGGAGTCGTCGGTTCCGCGCGGCTTCCGGCTGCTGCGGCGGACGTCGCGTCCCGCGTCTGTGCCGCGTACCTTGCGTCTCCCGCGTCCCCCGCGTCCCCCGTTGTCACGGGCGCTGAGAGTAGCCGGGCGGCAGGCCTGGGACAAGATCGATCACTGGGTGTTCCCACTGCGGGAGCGGGCGGCATGACGGCCGCGGGAACGGAAGCGGACGACGGCGTAGAGCACCAGGGCAGCGACGACCAGGACGGCGACCGCCTTGGACACCGCTCCGACGTACGTCTCGACGAGATCCCACTGATCCCCCAGCCAGTAACCGGCCAGGACGAGCACCGCGTTCCACACCAGGCTGCCCAGCGTGGTCAGCAGCACGAACACCGGCATGCGCATGCGTTCCAGACCGGCGGGCACGGAGATGAGACTCCGGAAGATCGGCACCATCCGCCCGAAGAAGACGGCCTTCGTGCCGTGCCTGGCGAACCAGGCCTCCGTGCGCTCCAGATCGGAGGCCTTCACCAGCGGAAGCCTCGCCCACAGCGCGTGCATCCGCTCCCGGCCGATGAGCCTGCCGATCCAGTAGAGGACGAGGGCGCCCAGGGTCGAACCCAGCGTCGTCCACAGCAGCGCGGAGGTCAGACTGAGGACGCCCTGCCCCGCGGCGAAGCCGGTCAACGGCAGGATGACTTCGCTGGGCAACGGAGGGAAGAGGTTCTCCAGCGCGATGGCCAGACCCGCTCCGGGGCCGCCCATGGTCTCCACCAGCCCTGCGGCCCACCCCGCGATGCCGCCCGCGGGCTCCTTGGACAGCGCCAGCTGCAGTGGCATGGATATGGAGGCCATCGTGTCTCCCTCGGTGGTGGGCGGAGCACCGCGGGCACACCCCGCGGTACCTCGACAACGCTAGGAAGCGCGGCCCGGTGCCGGTATGCGGGTTGCCGTCGGACTCTGACGGTTTCCCGTACCGCGTTCCCACACTCCTCCCTTTTCGCGTCCCTTTCGCGCCCGTGCCCCTGGCGGGTGCCCGACGCCCGGCCGACCCCGTGAGGCCGTTTCGGTGGGGCGCGCCGGAATCGGGTAGCCGCCGTCGCCGCGCGGGTACCGCCGAGCGCATGGCTGGTATCGAGCTGAGAAGCGCGGCGTTCAACGACCACGCGTACCTTTCCGACCGCTTCGCCAAGGCGGGGGAGAACGTCTCTCCACCACTGTCCTGGTCGGGTGTTCCGGACGGTGCGACAGAGCTGGTCCTGCTGTGCGAGGACCCCGACGCGCCGACCGGGACCTTCCTCCACTGGCTGGTCACCGGCATCGATCCGAGCAGTACGGGATGCGAGAGCGGTCAGGTCCCTTCCGGCGGGACGGCGCACACGAACGGATTCGGTGAGACCGGGTGGGGCGGGCCGCAGCCGCCGGTCGGTGACTCCGCACACCGGTACTTCTTCCGCGTCTACGCGCTTCCCGGCCCGCTGCCGCTCTCGTCGGCCGACGGTGCCGACGCCGACGAGGTCCGCCGGGTGGCGGAACAGCAGCAGCTCGCCAGCGGCACGCTCGTCGGCCGTTACCAGCGCTGAAGCGGACGGGTCCGCCCGGTTCGGGCAGCGCGGAACGGAGTCGGTGCGGATGCCGAAGCGGGCGTCGAGGCGTGCCGACACACAGCCGACACACAAGGGGACCGGTGGGCCGAACGCCGTGGCCCCACCGGTCCCAGGAGGCACGGCAGGAGGGTTGGCCCCTGCTCTTCTCCGCCTGTCCAGCGACTCAGCTGCCGCCCTGGCCGCCCCCGCTGTGCTGGCCGCCCTTTTGGCCGGCTTCGGAGGCGCGCTGGGGGTCGTTGGCGAAGTTGCCGCTGCTCTCGTGGCCGCCCTTTTGGCCGGCTTCGGAGGCGCGCTGGGGGTCGTTGGCGAAGTTGCCGCTGCTCTCGTGGCCGCCCTTTTGGCCGGCTTCGGAGGCGCGCTGGGGGGCGTTGGCGAAGTTGCCGCTGCTCTCGTGGCCGCCCTTCTGGCCGGCTTCGGAGGCGCGCTGACGGTCGTTCGCGAAGTTGCCCTGGTTCTCGGCCATGATGAATCCCTCCTCGTGGAATTCGGTTGTGCTCTCTGTCTGAGGCGGCGGGTACCCGAGGCGTCCGCCTCAAACAGATGGATTCCGCATCCGGGGAAAAAATCTGCCGCCGATCGTCCGCAGCTGGCACACGCAGGCTATGACCTGCGCAGATGCCGATTCATCCGCCTTGTGTCCGGCAGCCAGGCGAAGCGGGGCGGCTTCCGCTTCCGCCTCGTTCGGCTCGGTGCCGGTCTCGGTCATCGGCGGGGATCGCGCGCGCCTCCGGCGCCCCTGCCTCCCTTGCGGCGGACCTTGATGTCGCGCATGTCCGTGACCGCCATGCGCAGGACCCGGTAAGGGTGACCGTGGGCTTCGAGGGCTTCCGTGGCGCGGAGGGCGGCCCAGGACCCCTCGTCTGGTTCCTCTCCCTCGGGGGGCGGTGGGACCTGGCAGCGGAAGGTGAAGGCCGTCAGGCTGCTGTCGCAGGTGAAGGTGCCGGCTTCGGTGAACGACGTGCCGAAGCTCTCGGCCGTCTCCCGCAGAGCAGCGCGGGAGTTGCCGTCGAGGCCGGTGAAGGTTCCTCGGATGGTCACCCGGAACACGGTCGGTCCTCTCGTGGAGTGTCGTGGCGTGGAGTGCCGTGGTGTGGAGCGTCGTCGCGCGGGGTGCCGTCTCGCGGGGTGTCGCCGCGTACGGCGTAGGTGAAGGCGCGTTCGCCCAGCAGTTCCTCGACGGCGTCGAGGAGCAGGAGGACGTCGGTGGCGATCTCGTCGGGTGTGCGCCCAGCGACCAGGCGGCGCCCGATTTCGGCGAAGACCATCGAGTGGAACCATCCGATCTGCCCGGCGGCGGCGCACAGCGCGGGATCGTCCCTGTCGGTGCCGGTCTCGGTGGCGAGCTGGGCGGCCAGCGCCTCGGTCATCTCGTGGCCCAGGTCCTCCAGGCGGGCGGTGAGGGTGGGGGCGGCCCGCATCATCTCGAAGACCTGCCCGAAGCCGTCCGTGAGGCCGAGCTGCCGCTCCCGGCCGCGTACCTCCTCGCGGAGCCGGGTGAGCACCGCGCGGGCGGGGGACGCGCCGGGTGGCCGCTCGCGGACGATCTCGGCCAGCCGCCGGGGGGAGGCTTCGTCGGGCGGCAGGACCAGGTCCTCCTTGGCCTCGAAGTAGTTGTAGAGGGTGTTCACGGACACCTCGGCCTCGGCCGCGACCTGAGCGATGGTCACCTTGTCGAAGCCCCGCTCCACGAACTGCCGCATGGCGACCTCGCGGATGCGCCGCCGTGTCTGCCGCTTCTTGCGTTCCCGCAGGCCCTCACTCATGGAAGAAGTCTAACTCAACTGCAAAACTGAATTGGGTTGCAGTTTCGCAGTCGACTGTGTTTCTCTCCTCGTATGGCACCCACCAGCCCTTCCGACCGGCCCGCTCTCGACGTCCGCGGGCTCGCCCTCACCTACGCCCTCGGGTCCGGCCCTGTGCATGCCGTGCGGGGCCTCGACCTCACGGTGCGGCGCGGGGAGATCATCGGATTCCTCGGCCCCAACGGCGCGGGCAAGACCAGCACGCTGCGCATGCTCACCACGCTCCTGCGGCCCACCGGCGGTACGGCCCGCGTCGCCGGTCACGACCTGCTCACCGAGCCGGCCGCCGTGCGGTACCGGATCGGCTACGTGGCCCAGGCAGGCGGTCTCGACCCGGGCTGCGGCGTCCGCGAAGAACTGGTCACCCAGGCCCGGCTGCACCGCGCAGCCAAACCCGAGGCGCGGCGCCGCGCCGCCGAACTCGCCGAAGACCTGGGCCTGACGGACCTGCTCGACCGGCCGACGACGGCTCTCTCCGGTGGCCAGCGGCGCCGGCTGGAGATCGCCCTCGGCCTGGTCAACCGCCCCGAGATCCTCTTCCTCGACGAGCCCACCACCGGACTCGACCCGGGGGCCCGCGCCGAACTGTGGGACCTGGTGCGCCGCATCCGTCGCGACCACGGCACCACCGTCTTCTTGACCACCCACTACCTGGACGAGGCCGACGCGCTCGCCGACCGGGTCGTCGTCGTGGACGCCGGCCGCACCGTCGCCGAGGGCACACCCGAGGCGCTCAAGCGCGACCACGGGCCCGGGCCCGGCGCCTCCCTCCAGGACGCCTTTCTCGCCCTCACGGGACGCGGCCCCAGCCGGGAACCCGTCGCCATCTGACCCCCGCCCGCCCCAGCGGCCCCGACGCGTCTCACACACCGACCGCGGTCGCCTCACCGACGGAAGCACTCATCGCCATGGCCACCCAGACCGCCACTTCGCCACCCGCTGCCCTCGCGCCACGAGAGGGCGGACACCTCTGGGCCGACACCGGCCTCGTCTTCGGCCGCTGCCTGCGCGCGACCCTGCGCTCGAAGACCAGCCTGTACTTCGGGATGCTCCAGCCGTTGCTCTTCCTCGCCCTCTTCGGGCCGCTGCTGACACACCTCGACCTGGGACGGGAGGGCTCGTCGTGGCAGACGCTCGTGCCCGGCGTCCTCATCCAGCTCGCGTTGCTGGGCGGCTCCTACGTGGGCATGGGGCAGCTGGTCGAGCGCACCACCGGCGTCGTCGACCGGATGCGGGTCACCCCCGTCAGCCCGCTCGCCATGCTGCTCGGCCGCACCCTGCGGGACGTCGTGCAGTTGGTGGCACAGTCCGTGCTGCTCGTGCTCCTCGGGCTGGCCTTCGGACTGCGGGCCCCGCTGTGGGGGATCGCGGCGGGCCTCGCCTTCGTCGCCGTGCTGTCCGCCGCGCTCGCGGCGCTCTCCCACGGCCTGGGCATGCGCGTGAGGACGACGCCCGAGTTCGCCGCCATCGCCAACACGACCGTGCTCCCTTTGATGCTGCTCTCCGGCCTGCTGCTGCCCATGGACCTGGCCCCCGGCTGGCTGGACGGCGTCTCGCGCGCCGTCCCCTTCCGCTACACCGTCGAGGCCGTCCGTGACGTCTTCCACGGCGACTTCTCCACGGGCGAGGTCGCGGTGGGGGCCGCCGTCACCGTCGGATGCGCGGCCCTGTGCCTGGCGGGCGCCGCCCGGCTCTTCCGGCACACGGGCCGCTCCCAGGGCTGACCGGCCGCTTGGCGTACTCGGTGCGCGACCGGGATACGCGCCAAAGGGGCAACGCGGTGATCTTCCGCAACGCCCTGGACATCGCGGAGATCGTGCGGCAGCTGCTGGAGGAGGGAGGGGAGAGCGACCCGGAAGTCCTGGCGCACATCTCGCCGCACCTGACCGAGCACATCAACCGGTTCGGCGCGTACGGCACCCACGGACTCGGCATCCAGCCCGAGGCGTACGACCCGCAACTCGACGTCGGTTTCAGCCCGCCGCGCGACCATGATCTGACCGCCGCAGGACTCCGGTCAGCAGAGCTTCGGCATGCTTACGGAAAGCGGTGACCAGACGGCCGCGGTCCCCGGAGCGCGTGGCGAGTACGACCTGGCTCGGTTCGACCCCGCGCAACGGGACGGTGGTGAGGCTGGGATGCAGGCCGGTCGCGTGGTCGAGGGGCGGCCCGATGGCCACGGCCTGCCCGGCGGCGATGAGTTCGTGTTTGTCCTCAAGGGCTTCGACCAGGGGGCCGTCGGGCGCGGGCCGCCCGTCGGGCCGGGGATCGAGCCGCCAGTAGGCGTTCAGCAACGGGTCGGACTGGCGTACGTGGGGGATCGGCTCGTCGGCGATGTCGCCGAGGGTGACCGACTCCTGGCCGGCCAGACGGTGGTCCCGGGACACGACCAGCACGCGCGGTTCGTCGTAGAGGACGGTGACGCGCAGCCGGTCGGTGGGGAACGGCAGACGCGTCACCACCGCGTCGACGCGGTGCTCCAGCAGCGCGCCGCGCGAGTCGTTCCAGGCGAGCAGGCGGGTGTGGACCTCGGCATCGGGATCGCGGTCCCGCAGGGCCCGCACGGCCGCGGTGATGACCAGCCCCTTGGTGTAGCCGACGGTGATGCTGCTGGGCCGGGCCACGGCCCGGGTGCGGGCCATCGCCTCGGCCGCGGCGCGCAGCAGCCCCTGGGCCTGGGACAGGAAAACCTCGCCGGCCTCGCTCAGCCGGGTGCCGCGCGTGGTGCGGTCGAGCAGGCGGACGCCCACTTGCTGTTCGAGGCGGCGGATCTGCCGGCTCAGCGACGGCTGGGTGGTGTGCAGCGCCTCGGCGGCACGGCCGAAGTGCTGGTACTCGGCGACCACCGTGAAGCACTGCACCAGCCGGAGATCGAGATCCACGGGGGCCGGGAAGTGTTCGGACACCACCCCACTCTAACTGGCCTTATACGCGGATCGTATTACCTGTACCGGAACAATCATTGGACTGCGCGCTCGTGGCCGCCGCACCGTGGTGACCATGACATCGGACAGCGTGACACCGTTTCGTATCGACATCGCGGACAGTGCCCTGGAGGATCTGAAGGACCGGCTCCACCGGGTACGCCTCGCCGGCCGGGAGACAGTGCCGGACAGCAGCCAGGGGGTGCGGCGGGAGCGCCTGGAGGAGCTGCTGGAGTACTGGGCCGCCGGGTACGACTGGCGCGATCTGGAGCGGCGGCTCAACGAGCAGGGCCAGTTCCGCACGACCATCGACGGTCTGGGCCTCCACTTCATGCACGTACGCTCACCCCGCCCCGACGCCACCCCCCTGTTGCTGCTGCACGGATGGCCGGGCTCGTTTCTGGAGTTCCTCAAGACCGTCGGCCCGCTCACCGAGCACGGCTTCCACCTCGTCGTCCCCTCGATGCCCGGCTACGGCTTTTCCGACCAACCCGCCTCGACAGGCTGGGACCCGGACCGGATCGCCCGCGCGTACGGCGTGCTCATGCGGCGCCTCGGCTATGACTCCTACCTGGCCCAGGGAGGCGACTGGGGCGGTGTCGTCGCGACCCGCATGGGGGCGCAGCGCCTGACGGGCCTGCGTGCGATCCACGTCAACTTCCCCGAGTTCCTCGCCGCACCGCCGGTCGGCGACGACCCGGCCCCTGAGGAGAAGGCCGCACTCGAACAGGGCAGCCGCTTCTTTGCCGTCCATGCCGGATACCACGTCGTGCAGCGCACCCGGCCGCAGACCATCGGCTACGCCCTGACCGACTCCCCGGCCGGGCAGGCCGCCTGGATCTACGAAAAGTTCCTCGACTGGGCCCGGCCCGACGCCCTCACCCCCGACGAGATCCTCGACCACATCTCCCTGTACTGGTTCACCGGCACCGCTGCTTCCTCCGCCCGCCTGTACTGGGAGTACGCCCGGCAGCCGCTCGCTCCGACCGAGCTGGACCTTCCCGTCGGGGTCAGCGTCTTCCCGGACGAACTGACGCGTACCCCGCGCATCTGGGCCGAGCGCGCCTATCGCGACCTGCGCTACTTCAACGACGACATCCCCGCGGGCGGCCACTTCGCCGCCCTGGAGCAGCCTGAGCTGTTCGTCGAGGAGATCGTCAAGTTCGCGCGGACGGTGGCCGCGTGATGACGAGCGGGGGCACGGACGGCACCGGGCGTGGGGGCCGGGTCGTGGCCGTCGGGACCGACAGGGCCGAGGCCGTGTCCGGCGCCCGGTTCCAGCGCCCCAGGCGTACGGAGACCGCCGTCAAGGAGATCCCGGACTTCCAGGCATCCTCCCGCGCCGACGCACGACGCCTCCACGACCGCACGCGGGAGGTGCTTGCCCGATGAAGTGGGTCAGCTACCGTTCCGCCGACGGCTCCACGCGCTGCGGCGTGATGCGCGACAACAAGATCCACGCCGTGGGTACGGGCCTGTTGGAGGTGCTGCGCGCCGAAGGCGGGCTGGAGGCCGCCGCAACCAGGGAACCGACCGAAATCGTCGAGCCGGCCACCGCCGACCTGCTGGCACCGATACCGGTACCCCCGGCGGTCCGGGACTTCGCCGCGTTCGAACGTCACATCAGTAACGCGGGGAAGGCAGCCGTCGGCGACGGCAGGGTCAGCCCGGTCTGGTACGAGTATCCGCTCTTCTACTTCTCCAACCCGGCGGCGATCAAGGGACCGCACGACGAGGTCGCCATCGCCCCGGGCGCTCAGCTGTGGGACTACGAGGTCGAGGTCGCCGCGGTGATCGCCGGGGACTGCTCGGACCTCGACGCCGCCACGGCGGAGAATCACATCGCCGGCTACCTGGTCTACTGCGACTGGAGCGCACGCGACATCTCCGCGAGCGAGATGGGGTTCGTGTACGGCCCGTCCAAGAGCAAGGACGCCTCGACCAGCCTCGGCCCGTTCCTCGTCACCCCCGACGAACTGGAGCCCTACCGCTCGGGCCAAGGCTATGCGTTGCGGATGGACGGGTACGTCAACGATGAGCATTACGGCGGCGGCAGCTGGGACGAGATCCACTGGTCGTTCGGCGAGATGCTGGCGCACGCGTCGCGCGGCACCTCACTGCGAGCCGGTGACATCATCGCCAGCGGCCCTGTGGGCACCGGCTGCATCCAGGAGATGTCCGGCCGCCGCCCCTATCTGGCACCCGGAGACACGGTCCGGATCGAAGTGCAGGAACTCGGCGCGATCTCCGCACGGATCACCGCGACGGAGCCGTCCTGACCTACCGGACGCACCACGAACGACCTTGATCATTCCACTTGCCGGGAGACCACCACGATGCATCACGCCAACACCTTCGCTCGCGCCGACATGGACCTGAACGCCGTTCGGGAGGTCAGCCTCACCGTCAACGCGGCCCACCTGTTCGTCTACTTCATCCCCGAGGCACCGGAAGAGGCCGCCAAGCTGGGCGTGACCGAGTACGGACCGGCGTACTTCGCGTTCCGGTCAGCCCCCATGGGCGCAGTCCCATGGCAGGTCACGCTCGCGGCCTTCTACAACTTCAGCCCGCGGTCGGTGCGGGCCATGGCAGGCGTCTGGGACGCAGCGTCGCCACAGGAGTGGCAGGCCGCTCGCTTCACAGCCGTCGGTCGTGCGTTGCGGCGCGTCGGCGTGAGCCTCACCGCCGACCAGATCGCCGAGGCACGCTCGCTGATCGACCCGGTCGTCGCGAGCGCCGACTACGCCGGGAAGACGATGGCCGCCGCCAACGCCTCGGTCCCCCTCCCGGGCGATCCGCTCGTCGCGCTGTGGCAGCACATCACGGTGCTGCGCGAGTGGCGCGGCGACGCGCATTTCACCGTGCTCGCAGCGGGCGGCCTCGGGCCGTGTGACTGCAACGTGCTGCAAACCGCGACAGGTCACTTCCCGGAAGCCATCGCGCGTGCCACCCGGCTGTGGGACGACGAGGAGGTGGCCGCGGCAACGGAACGCCTCGTCGCACGCGGCTGGCTCGACGCCGACGGCACCGCTACCGATGCCGGCATCGCGGCGCGCGAGCAGATCGAGGTCGAGACCGACGAGCACTGCGCGGCGCTGTGGACGCCGATCGGCGACGCCGGCGTCCGTCGCCTCACCTCGCTCATCAGGCCGATCCACGACGCGTTCACCGCAGCCGGGACATACCCCTTCCGCGTGGAGACGGGAGACACGCGGTCCGCCGGCCCGGAGGCCGCTGTCCTGTCGCACTGAGCATGTGACCGGTGCCCCATTTCTGGCGGGGCGCGCCAACCTGGCTGTTCGGCCGGGCTCTCTACCGCGGCTTCGGTAAGCGTCTTCAGCGCGTCAGGAGATCGATGGCGACCTTCAGGCGTTCGAGGTAGAACTCCCGCGATGCGACCTGGTGCTTGAGGCCGGTCGATGCGCTGATCATCGTCTGGGCGACTGGGCGGGCCGCCGCTTGTCCTGCCTCGACGGCGATCGCGTCTGTGATCAGTTGCTCGAAACGTTGCGGCGTGGTCTCGATGATCTTCCCCAGGAGGCCTGGATTGTCCTCGATGACCACCGCCGCATCGCGCGTCAGTGGGCCGATATAGCGGCCCGCCCACTGGTCGAACGCATCGAGAAGGCGCTCCGCAAGCGGGCGGCCGGTGTCGGCCAGGACGTGTTCGACCGCTGTGATGTCGCGCTCCAACGCCTGGGTGACGGCGGCGCGGAACAGGCTCTCCTTCGAGGAGAAGAGAAAGTACAGCCCGGGCCGGGAAATGTCCGCCGCCCGCGCCACCTCCTCCATCGAGGTCTTCCGGTAACCGAATCGCGCGAACGTGGCCAGGGCGGAGTCCAGAACCATGGTCCGACGGCCGGTGTCGGCGACTGTCGACGGCGATTTACCGGCATCGGGACTGTTCATGGGGCCGAGTATACGAGCGGGAATCGAACTATACAAATCAAGACTAGTGCGTATAGTCGCCGCCATGACTACTCGCGAACCCATCTCCACGCCCTTCACCGCCTCCAGCACTGCGGACGAGGTACTGCGGGGCGTCGACCTCACCGGCGTCCGCGCGGTCGTGACGGGAGCTTCCTCCGGAATCGGAATCGAGACGGCTCGCGCGTTGACCGCTGCCGGGGCGGAGGTGACGCTCGCTGTCCGGAACGCGACGGCGGGGGACGCCGTTGCCGAGACGATCGAGAAGTCGACCGGGGGCATACGGCCCCGTGTCGTCCGGCTCGACCTTGCCGACCGGACCACCATCACGCGATTTGTAGACGCGTGGGGCGGCCCGCTGCACTTGCTGATCAACAACGCGGGCGTAGTCACTGGCGGCCTCGAACGCACACGTGAGGGCTGGGAGCTGCAATTCGCGACGAACCATCTTGGGCACTTCGCCCTGACCACCGGTCTTCATGGCGCCCTGGCTCTGGGGAGCGGCCGACCGCGACGGAGCACGGATCGTCTCGGTCAGTTCGACGGCGCACATGCGTGCCGGCATCGACTTCGACGACCTCCACTTCGAGCGTCGCAGCTACGATCCGCAGATTGCCTACGCCCAGTCGAAGACGGCGAACTCTCTATTCGCTGTCGAGGCGAGTCGCCGCTGGGCGTCCGACGGCATCATTGCCAATGCGGTGAACCCCGGTGGTGTCGCGACGGGACTGCAGCGGAACTTCACAACGCAACAGAAGGAGTCGCTCGACGCGGCCGAAGCCGCCGGAGTCTTCACCTACAAAACGGTCGAGCAGGGGGCTGCCACCAGCATCGTCGCGGCCGTCGCCCCGGAGTTCGCACACTCCGGAGGCCACTACCTCGACGATGCACAAGAGGCCCACACCGTGACGAACAACGCTGACCTCGCGCAGTATCCGCACGGCGTCAAGGAATGGGCGCTCGATCCCGCCACCGCCAAGCGCCTCTGGACGGTCTCAACCGACCTGCTCCACGCCTGACCTTTCGACGCCACAGAAAGCGGCACCGCCGCCTTCCTTGTTGGTCACCGCATCGACCCACCAGGCCGATGGCACGTGGCCTGCGAAGACAGCCACGTCCGATGCGCAGAGCCATTGGCCAAGCCTTTGCTCACGAACAGAGGTCGCGTTCGCGTGCCGTCCCCCCCTGATCCGTGTCCTGCAGCACCACCGCGCAGGCACTGATTCCGCCTTCCCCAAACCGGAACCGTCACAGCTCGCCTGCCTGGCGGACGTGTTGGGCCAACTACCCGATCCGCGCCGTATCCGGGGCCGCCGCTACCGCCTGGGCTCCCTGCTCGCGCTGTGCCCGGTCGGCTCGCCAGGGTGGTGCCGCAGTAGATGCCGGATTTACTGCGGCAGCGGCCCGCTCCCGCCACGCCTCCGTCCGCCCCCTGGAGCGATACGCACGGCCCGGCGTCGACTCCGTCGCCCGGTACGTCGCCGAGCGAGACACCGCTGGACGTCGCCGCACGTAAATCCGAGCGCATCAGGGCTTCAAGACCATCCCGTTGCCTCCGTGGCGCGTGTCTCGGTCACACCCCTACTCGGCGTGCCGGTCTCACGCATACGTCCGCGCCCAGCGGGGACCCGCAGGGACGCACGCGAGATGACGGAAAGGACGTGAGGTCACGTGCGTGTTGCCTTTCTCGTCGCGCCCGAGGGCGCAGAACAGATCGAGCTGACCGACCCATGGGACGCAGTCAAGGAGGCAGGCGGCACGCCCATCCTGCTGTCCACCAGTGCCGGGCCCGTCCAGGCCTTCAACCATCTGGACCGGGGCGACACCTTCCCCGTCGACCAGCTCGTCGCCCAGGCCGATCCCTCCGACTTCGACGGACTCGTCCTGCCGGGCGGTGTGGCCAACCCCGACCTCTTGCGCACGGATCAGAAGGCCGTCGCGTTCGTTAAGGGGTTCTTCGAGGCGGGGCTCCCGGTCGCCGCGATCTGCCACGCGCCGTGGACCCTGGTCGAGGCCGACGTGGTGCGGGGCCGGACACTGACCTCGTACCCGAGCCTGCGCACCGACATCCGCAACGCGGGCGGCAACTGGGTCGACGAGCAGGTCAAGGTCTGCGACGGCGGAAACAACAAGCTGATCACAAGCCGTAAGCCCGACGATCTGAAGGCGTTCGACAAGGCGTTCCTGGCCGAGTTCGGCGCCGGCGGCTGACCCGCCGGGCCGTGCTCCCTTCGGGGAGACCTCCGCGCCGGGCTCCGGCGGCCTCGCGGGGCCGCCGGAGCCCGGCGCGACGTGTGTGGCGCGTTTCCTCGGTCCTGCCCCGCCGACGCGTTCCCCGTCGGCGGGGGCTCTCAGTTCCGGGTCGCGTACACGCCCAGCGTGACCAGGGCCAGCACCACCCAGCAGAACCAGAGCCACCCGCTGCTTCCCAGGGCCACCGTGTACGCCGTGACCACCACCAGGCCCACGACCGTGCACACGGTCATCGCCTTCGCGGACGCCGGCACCCGCGTCAGACCAGCCATCACAGCACTGTCCTCCTCCCGGCGGCCCCGCGGTGTACGGGTCGCGCACGCACCGGGGCCGCGGCCAGGCCACCATGGTCGCCCGTCCGCGGCCCCGTGCGCCACTGCGCGCCTCAACGCTCCCGTAGATCCCTTGCGGCGCGCCCCCGAGGTGCCCGCCTGAACGGCGGCGTACCGGCCTCGGCCGTTCTCACTGCTCCCGGGTCCTGAGGGAGGCCAGGTAGGCGTTGTAGGCCGCCAGCTCCCGGTCGCCGTCCCGGTCCGCCCTGCGGTCCCGGCGCCGGGCGTGGCGCTGCTCGGTGACGTACCACTGGAACACCAGGGCAACCAGCACCATCACCGAGGGGATCTCGCTGAACGCCCAGGCGATGCCGCCCGCGGCCGACTGGTCCGACAGCGCGCTGACGCCCAGGGAGGCGGGCGGGTCGGCATACGTCTCGATCATCGGCTCCGACGCCATCATCAGCGCGATGCCGAAGAACGCGTGGAAGGGCATGCCCGCGAACAGCTCCAGGATCCGCATCACGAAGCCGGGCCGGTGCGGTCCCGGGTCCACGCCCATGATCGGCCAGAAGAACACCAGGCCCACGGCCAGGAAGTGCACCATCATCGCGAGGTGCCCGACCATGGAGCCCATCAGGAAGTCGAAGAGCGGGGTGAAGTAGAGGGCGTACAGGCTCGCGATGAACAGCGGGATCGTGAAGGCGGGGTGGGTGATCACCCGCAGGTAGCGGCTGTGCAGCAGCGCCACGAGCAGTTCCCGCGGCCCCTTGCGGCCCCGCCCGGCGGACGGCAGTGCCCGCAGTGTCAGCGTCACCGGGGCGCCCAGCAGCAGCAGGATCGGCGACAGCATGCTGATCACCATGTGCTGCACCATGTGCACGCTGAAGAGCACCATGCCGTACTCGTTCAGCCCCGTGCACATCACCAGGGCCACGGTCAGCACGCCGGTGACGAAGCCGATGGTGCGGCCCACCGGCCACGCGTCGCCCCGCCGCCGCAGCCGCACCACTCCCCAGCCGTAGAGGGCCAGCGCCAGCAGGCACCCCACCAGGAAGAACGGCTCACCCGTGAACGCGAGTCCCCGCGCGACCGTGAACGGCGGCAGATCCATCGTCATGCCGTGTCCGCCGTGATCCATCCGAACTCTCCCGCAACCGACCGATACGCCCGCACCAGACTAGAACCGCCCGTGGTGGACACCCTCGGCGGGGCACCCACCACGGGCGGTGTCGTGGGAAACCGGCCTCGTCAGGGCCCTGGGCCCCGGGGCCTGGGCCCAGGGCCCTGACCGGCCGGGGCGCCCAGCCCGGTGCCTCTCGCAGGCCGGCCGGGGGCGCTCAGGCCGGCCGGGGTTGCTCAAGGCCGGCTGGGGCGCTCAGGCCGGCTGGGTCGCCGCGGCGATCCGCTCCTGGCGCAGCGCGTCGTACCACGTGTCGTCGACGGGCGTCAGCGCGTTCACGTCCAGCGACAGCTTGATCAACATGTCCGCGATCAGCGGGTTGCGGGCCAGCACGGGACCGTGCAGGTACGTACCGAAGACCGTGTCCCGCCAGGCGCCCTCGGTGCCGTCGCCCGTTCCGTTGCCGTTGCCGAGCCGCACCCGGGCCAGCGGGCGCACCCCGGGGCCGAGGTGGGTGATGCCCTGGTGGTTCTCGAAGCCGGTCAGCTGGGGGAGGCCCAGGTACTCGTCGGAGTCCCCGAGGACGTCGCCGACACAGCGAGCGGCCTCGCCGCGGCTGCTGGTCACATCGAGGAGCCCGAGCCCGGCCGACCGCTCACCGAGGTCGTTGACGAACTCGTGGCCCATGATCTGGTAGCCGGCGCACACGGCGAAGACGATGGCGCCGTTGTCCACCGCCCGGTTCAGCCCGCCGTCGCGCAGCAGCCGCTCGGCGGCCAGCCGCTGCGGCCTGTCCTCGCCGCCGCCGATCAGGTAGATGTCCCCTGAGGTGGGGATCGGCTGGTCGGAGCGGACGTCCAGCCGCTGGACGTCCAGCCCCCGCTGCCGCGCCCGCCGCTCCACCACGAGCGCGTTGCCCTGGTCGCCGTACGTGCTCAGCAGGTCGGGATAGACCCACACCAGACGCAGACTCGTGTCACTCATGCCGCCGATTCTCCTTGCGCGGGGTCGAAGGGGCCGGACGGCCGGGGGTCGGCGCGAGTGGCCGTCCGGACTCCCAAGATACGGGTGATCAGTTGCCGACGGCGCGGCGCAGGTCCTGGAACGCGGTGTAGTTCGCGATGGCCTCGATCCGTCCCGGCGGGCACCTGCGCACCGCGTCCGCGGCGTCCTCGCACACCTGGAACTGCACGCCCGCGACCTCCAGCCGCACCGCGAGGTCCAGCTTGCGGTCGCCGATCACGCAGATCGGGTGCCCGGCGAGGCGCCCGTAGTCGACGTCCCACAGCCAGGAGGTGTCGGTGCCGTCCGCGCTGCGGGCGTTCACCGCCAGGATCACCGGGGCGGGCGGCGGGTCGATCAGGGAGAAGGTCTCCAGCCATCCGGCGGGGTTCTTCGCCAGGAGCAGCCGGATGTCGCGGTCCTGGTACTGCACCACGTCGTACCGGCCCGCGACGGCCTTGACCGCGTACATCCGCTCCAGCGCCGTCTGCGGCGGCACCCCGAAGGCGGCGGCGACGGCGGCCGAGGTCGCCGCGTTCGCCTTGTTCGCGCGGCCGGGCAGTTGCAGGTGGATCGGCCAGGCGGAGCCGTGCGGGTCGAGGACGTGGTCACCCGACAGCGCCCAGGTCGGCGTCGGGCGGCGGAAGCCGCACTCGGCGCAGAACCAGTCGTCGCCGGGGCGCTGCATCACGCCGCCGCAGGCCGGGCAGGACCAGGCGTCGTCCTTCCACTCCTGTCCCGCGGCCACCCACACCACGTTCGGGGAGGAGGAGGCGGCCCAGACCACGAGCGGGTCGTCGGCGTTGGCGATGATGACGGCCTTCTGGCCCGAGAGGCCCTCGCGCCACCGCTCGGCCAGCATCCGGGTCTCGGCCGCGCGGTCGAGCTGGTCACGCGAGAGGTTCAGCAGCGCTATGGCCTTGGGCGTCACGTCCCGGGCCACGCCGGACAGGTACTTCTCGTCCACCTCGATCACGCCGTATCGGGCGCTTGATCCGCCGGCCAGTGCCGAGGTGATGCCGGCAGGCATGTTGGCGCCCAGCGCGTTGGAGACCACCTCGCCGTTGGCGCGCAGCGCCTCGGCGATCAGCCTGGTGGTCGTCGTCTTGCCGTTGGTGGCGGACACCAGCACCACGTCCAGGTGCTGGGCCAGCCGCTGCAACAGGTCCGGGTCGAGTCTGAGCGCGACCTTGCCGCCGATCACCGACCCGCTGCCGCGGCCCGCGGCCCGCGACACCGCCGCGGCCGCCTTGCCCGCCGTCACGGCCAGCTTGGACCGCGGCGACAGTGGCTCCGCATTGCCTGCCATCGTCCTTGAACCTCCTTGCCCCTCGCGTAGAGGAGAAGCCTACCGAGATACGGGCGGGGTCAGGACCGCGCCACCCTGCGAAGATCACCGGTCTGGCGCCCCACGTAGGGTGTCGGCCATGCGACGCGGCCGTATCCCGGGCTCTGGTGGCGCCGTACGCCCGCTGCGGACGTACGGCGATCCGGTGCTGCACGCCGCCAGCCGCCCTGTCACCGAGGCGGAGGGGCCGTTGGACGCGCTGGTGGAGGACCTGTTCGCCTCGATGTACGCGGCCCGCGGTGTCGGACTGGCGGCCTGCCAGGTCGGTGTTCCGCTGCGGGTGTTCGTCTTCGACTGCCCGGACGACGAGGACCGCCGCCACCGGGGCCATGTCGTCAATCCGCGGCTGGTGCACACGGAGGGGCCGACCGTCCGGGGGCCGGAGGGCTGTCTGTCGCTGCCCGGGCTCGAGGCCCCGACGCCGCGCTTGGACGTGGCGGTCGTCGAGGGGGAGGACGTGACGGGGAGCCCGGTGCGGATCGAGGGCACCGGCTTCTTCGCGCGGTGCCTCCAGCACGAGCACGACCACCTCTCCGGTGGCCTCTACACCGACCGGCTCGGCGGGCTGGCGCGGTGGCGCACCCTGCGCGCCGTCCGCAGGGCGGAGTGGTCCGCACCGCTGCCCGCGGAGGGGTAGTGGTCGCCCGCCGACGGGTGGCGGTGCGGCGCGCGGACGGATGACGGATAGCACGGCAGCCGGGCCTCAGAAGCCCGGACCGCCCACGCGGTCGCCCGCGGCGGCCAGCCTGCCCCACAGCAGGTCGGCCAGGTGACGCACCAACTGCTTGCGCGCGCACGGCTTCTCGCGCAGCCACCAGTCGCCGGCCGCATGCATCATTCCGACGATGCCGTGTCCCCACACCCGGGCCAACTCGTCGCTCTCCGGCCCCAGGTCGAGCCGCTCGGCGATGACCGTGGCCAGCTCCTCGCCCAGCCGGCGCAGCAGGGGGGCCGAGTGCTGTCCCACGTCGAAGCCCCGTTCACTGCCGGGGGAGTCCTCCGCCGGGTGCATCAGAAAGCGGTAGACCTGCGGGTGGGCCTCGATGGCGGTCAGATACGTCTCCAGCGTCGCCTCGACGCGCTCGCGCCGTTCGCTGGGTGCGTCCAGAGCGGCGCGCAGTGAGGCCAGCAGGGCGTCGGTGTGCCGGACGGCGAGGGCGCGGTAGAGGCCGCCCTTGTCGCCGAAGTGCCGGTAGAGGATGGGTTTGGTGATGCCGGCCTCGGCGGCGATCGCGTTCATGGAGGCGCCGGGGCCATCCCGTAGCACGACCCGGTCGGCGGCTTCGAGCAGTTCCCTGCGCCGCTGTTCGGTGGGGTTGACCCGGTCGTCCTGGCGTGTGGTCTCCATGTGCGTCTCCCGCCCCCTCGTGCGTGCTCCCAACGCCGCAACGTAACACCCTCCGACGGCGCTCACGTGCGCGGATGAGGTGCGCACCGGGGCGATGAGCGGGAGTTGACATCGGCTACTGGCGGGTAACAGACTGAGGATTACCGATGGTAACGACCGATTGAGACTGGCGGAGGACCCGACGATGGCCGAAACCGAGTTCGCACTGGACCTCAACGACGACCAGAAGGAAGTCCGCGACTGGCTCCACGGATTCGCCGCCGACGTGATGCGCCCCGCGGCAGCAGAGTGGGACGAGCGCGAGGAGACCCCCTGGCCGATCATCCAGGAGGCCGCCAAGATAGGCCTCTACTCGCTCGACTTCTACGCCCAGCAGTTCTTCGACCCGACAGGGCTCGGCATTCCCATGACGATGGAGGAGCTGTTCTGGGGCGACGCGGGCATCGCCCTGTCGATCGTCGGCACGGGCCTGGCCGCCGTCGGCGTCCTGGCCAACGGCACCGAGGAGCAGATCGGCACCTGGGTGCCCCAGATGTACGGCGACGCCAGTGACGTGAAGGTCGCCGCCTTCTGCTCCTCCGAGCCGGACGCGGGATCCGACGTCGCGGCCATGCGCACCCGCGCCGTCTACGACGAGGCCACGGACGAGTGGGTGCTCAACGGCACCAAGACCTGGGCCACCAACGGCGGCATCGCCAACGTGCACGTCGTCGTGGCCAGCGTCGACCCGGAGCTCGGCTCCAAGGGCCACGCCTCCTTCATCGTCCCGCCCGGCACCCCGGGCCTGTCCCAGGGACAGAAGTTCCTCAAGCACGGCATCCGCGCCTCGCACACCGCCGAGGTCGTCCTGGACGACGTGCGTGTGCCCGGACACTGCCTGCTCGGCGGCAAGGAGAAGCTGGACGAGCGCCTGGCCCGCGCCAAGGAGCGCGCCAAGAAGGGGGGCGTGGGGGTCCCCCCGGCCGGAGGCTGGGGGAGAGTGAAGAACGCCGCCATGGCGACCTTCGAGGCCTCCCGCCCGGCCGTCGGCGCGATGGCCGTCGGCACCGCGCGCGCCGCGTACGAGGTCGCGCTCGACTACGCGAAGACGCGGGAGCAGTTCGGCCGCCCGATCATCGACAACCAGGGCGTCGCCTTCCAGCTCGCCGACATGCGCACCAGCGTCGACGCCGCCCGCCTGCTGGTGTGGCGCGCCTCCTGGATGGGCGTGAGCGGCCGCAAGTTCGAGTCGGCCGAGGGCTCCATGTCCAAGCTGTTCGCCAGCGAGACGGCCAAGAAGGTCACCGCGCAGGCCATCCAGATCCTCGGCGGCAACGGCTACACCCGTGAGTACCCGGTGGAGCGTATGCACCGCGACGCCGCGATCTACTCCATCTTCGAGGGCACGAGCGAGATCCAGCGCCTGGTCATCGCCCGCACCCTGTCCGGCATGCCGATCCGCTGACGGCCGGGGTCACGCACCGGGTGCCGGGCCGGCGCGACGCCATGATCCATGCCGTTCGCGGCCACCCGTCACCTGCCACTCCCAACGCGGTCGCGGTGGGGGTGGCAGGTGACGGGGGCACTGCTGCGGACGTCCGGGGCGTGAGACCGGCGGGCTGTGCAGCGGACCCGGGGACGGCCGGGCGGCCGGGCCCTCAGATCCCCGGCCGGTAGCGCAGCGGGTGGTCGTCGGGGACCTGGACGAGCACGATGCGGTGCCCGTCGGGGTCGGCGATCCACATCTCGACCAGGCCCCAGGGCTCCCGCAGCGGTGGCCGCAGCACCTCGGCCCCCGCCCGGTGCAGCTCCTCGTGCGCCTGCGCCACGTCGGCGACCTGGAGCCACAGCTGGAGCGTCTCACCGGCGGGCCCCTCGCTCCGCCCGGAGACCTCCAGGAAACCGCCGCCAAGGAAGTAGACGGTGCCCCGCTCGGGGCCCGTGCCGAACTCGCGGGAGATCTCCAGCCCCAGCGTCTCGCCGTAGAAGGCCCGCGACCTGTCGGGATCGGTGGGCCGCAGCAGGATCCGGCTGCTCAGTACATGCACCATGCCACGGCACTGTAGTTCCGACCCGCCCGCGCCGGGAGCGGCTGTGCGGCGCCGCGCCGTGCCGCAGCGGACCGGTGCGGCGCTCCCGCGCGGCGTGCCGGATATGGTCGGCCGACATGAGCGACACCGCACAACGGGGCGAGCTGCCCCTCACCTTCCGCCACGCCGTCGACGCCGACACCCCCCTGCTCACCGCGCTCGTGGAGTCCGCCTACCGCGGTGACGCCAGCCGCGCGGGCTGGACCACCGAGGCCGACCTGCTGGAGGGGCAGCGCACCGACCCCGAGGGTGTCGGCGCCGCCGTCCGCGATCCGGAGAGCATCATGCTGGTGGTCGAGCGGGAGGGCGCCGTCGTCGCCTGCTGCCAGCTTGAGCACCGGGGCGAGGAAGCGTCCTTCGGCATGTTCGCGGTCAGCCCCGGCCTGCAGGGCGGCGGCGTCGGCCGGGCCGTGCTCGCGGAGGCCGAGCGGACGGTGCGCGGCCAGTGGGGAGCCACCCGGATGCGGATGCAGGTCATCAGGCAGCGCGAGGACCTGATCGCCTGGTACGAGCGGCGCGGCTACGCCCGCACCGGCGAGCTCAGCCCCTTCCCCTACGGCGACGAGCGCTTCGGCATCCCGCGGCGGCCCGACCTCGTCTTCGAGGAACTGGTCAAGCCGCTGGGGTGACGTGACCACCGGCGGCGGGGGCGCGGCGACCACCGGCGGGGGCGCGGCGACGGTGCGCCGCCCCCTGCCGTGTGCCCTGGCGCGTGTGGCGTGTGGCGTGTGGCGTGTGCCCTGGCGTGTGTGCCGTGGCCGTGTGCCCCGACGTCAGGCCGGTGCGCCGGCTGCCGCCCGGATGCCGGGCATGTCCGTGACGACGCCGTCCAGCCCCAGCTCGCGGACCCGGGCCAGGTCCTCGTCGGTGTTGACGGTCCAGCTGATCACCTTGATCCCGGCGGCGTGGGCGCGGCCGACGATGTCCGCGTCGACGTGCCGCAGCTCCAGCGAGACCATGCCCGCGCCCAGTTCCCTGGCGCGCTCGGGCGCGGTGGGGGAGGAGCGGCCCGCCACCAGCACGAGCGGGATGTCGCGCAGGTGTTCGCGGGTCTCGCGGAGCGCTTCGGCGTGGAAGGAGATCACCGTCACACGGTCGTGCAGCCCGCGCCGCTGGATGGTGTCGGCCAGCACGCGCGCGGCGGCACGGTCCTTGATCTCGGCCTGGAGCGGGCTGCGGACCGCGTCGACGACCTCTTCGAAAATCGGCACCCGCTCGCCCTGTCCCGCGTCCAACTCGCGCAGCTGGGCCAGGGTGAGCTCGCCGATGGGGCCCGTCCCGTCCGTCGTGCGGGCCACGTCGGCGTCGTGCATCACCACCAGCGCGCCGTCCTTGCTCAGGTGCAGGTCGAGCTCGATGACGTCGAGTCCCTCGCGTTCGGCGCGGACGAAGGAGCGCAGGGTGTTCTCGGGCTCGACGCCCATCACTCCGCGGTGTCCGACGGTGAGCAGTGGCACGGTGCGGTCTCGCTTTCGTGCGGCGTAAGGCGGTGGCGTGCGGACGCCGCGGCCAGATTAGCGGTCGGCCCGCCTTCCGGTGACCGCGCACCGGACGTCCGGGTGGCCGCCCCCGCCTCTCGTCTTCCGCGGGGTCGGCCGCTCACCTGCCGGAGGCCGGCGGGACCCCACCGGCTCTGGGAAAGGCGTGCGCCCACTTCGCCATTGGCCGCAAGAATGACGGTGGTACCCCCGGTGGCACAGGATAATCTTCTGCGCCCTCCCCTTGAGAGGAGATGGCGGCGCGTATACGGTTTCCTTACGCGAGTTTCTCCTGTGGAGGGGTCAACATGACGGAAATCCTTTCGCCCGCGCCTTCCAGTGGCGGCGTTTCGCCGTCCGCGAGCGCCGATGCCGAGAGTGTGGCCGCGCACCCCGCCTGGGCCGCGCTGAAGACGGCCGTCGAGGCCGTACGACCCGCCCAGTCCAAGGACGGCTCGATCGACTTCGACGCCGAGGACGCCCCGGCACCCGAGGCGGTGAGGGAGCACCTGGAGCGCGTCGTGAGCGCCGTCGAGGAGCTCTCCCCGCTACTGCCGCACGACGCGGGCTACCACCGGGCCCTGGTCACCGACCTGCGCCGCTGGGCCGACGGCGGCTTCGGGGTGCCCGACTTCCTCGACTCCCTGCTCGCCTTCCAGCCCGCGCAGGGCCGCGCCGACGGCCTCCAGCACCTGGTCGTCTTCCCGATGTACACGCAGAACGGCAACCCGGACCGCAACCTGGAGGCGGTCGTGCTGCGCATGGTGTGGCCCGACTGGCTGGCCGAGCTGGAGCGCACCCGCTACGACAACCCGCTCTTCTGCGGCATCACCTTCGAGGACTTCACCTCCGGTTACGACACTCACTCCGCCGTGCTCTTCCCGGAGACCATCGCCGTGCGCGAGGCCCCTGAGCGCTTCAGCTGGGGCGGCATCTTCTGCGACCGCGAAGCCGCGCGCTTCCGCCGCGTCGTCCAGGCCGCCTGCGACGTCACCAGCCTCGAACTCCCCGAGGAGGCCCGCGAACTCCTGGCCGACCAGGAGCGCTGCCAGCAGACGTTCGTGCTGTGGGACATGGTCCACGACCGCACCCACAGCCACGGCGACCTGCCGTTCGACCCCTTCATGATCAAGCAGCGGCAGCCGTTTTGGATGTACGGCCTCGAAGAGCTGCGCTGCGACCTGACCGCCTTCCACGAGGGCGTGAAACTGGAGGCCGACGGCCTGCCGCAGGGCCGCGACGTGCAGTACGCCATGCTCTTGGAGCGGCTTTTCCGCTTCCCCGTCACCGGCGAGCGCAAGCGCAACTACGACGGCCTCGGCGGCCAGCTGCTCTTCGCCTACCTCCACCAGCACGACGCGCTGCGCTGGACCGACAACAAGCTCGCCATCGACTGGGACCGCGCCCGCCGGGTCACCGTCGCCCTCCGCGAGGAGATCGAGACGCTCTACCGCGCCGGGATCGACCGCCCCAAGCTGGTGCACTGGTTCAAGGCGTACGAGCTGGTCTCCCGCTACCTCGCCCCGCACCCCGGCTCCACCTGGGCCAAGGGGCCCGACGCCCTCGACCTGAGCCTGCCGCCGCGCAAGCTGGTCGACGAGGTGCTGCCCGACGAGTTTCCGCTCAGCATGTTCTACGAGGCCCTCGCGAAGAAGCTGCGGAGTGTGATCGCATCGACTCAGGGCATCACCGCCGGCAGTCGGATCCAGGCCACCGCGGCGTGAGCGGTGGACCGGGCGGTGCGGCGGAAGGCCGGGAACGCGAGGAGGCGACGGAGATGACGGACACGACGACACGGCGCGGTTACGAGGGCAATGGTGAGGGCAGCCTCCACGGCCGGGTGATCGCTGTCGCCGGGGCGGCGGGCCCCGCGGGGCAGGCCACGCTGCTGCGGCTCGCGGAGGAGGGCGCCACGGTCGTGGGCTGCGACGCGGACGCCGGGCGCCTGGCACAGGCCGTGGACGCCGCCCGTTTCGCCCACGGGGGAGCGACGGTCACGGGCGACACCGTGGACCTGCTCGACCTGGAGGAGACCCGTGCCTGGGCCGCCAAGACCGAGAAGGAGTACGGCCGCGTCGACGGTCTCGTACACCTGGTGGGTGGCTGGCGGGGGTCGTCCTCGTTCGCCGAGACCGACCTGGCGGACTGGGACACCCTGCACAGCCTCCTCATCCGCACTCTCCAGCACACCTCCCTCGCCTTCGAGGCCCCGCTCAAGCGGGCGGGCGACGGACGGTTCCTGCTGATCAGCGCACTCGGTGCCAGCAAGCCCACGGCGGGCAACGCCGCCTACGCCGCGTCCAAGGCGGCAGCAGAGGCGTGGACGCTCGCGCTCGGTGACGCCTTCCGCAAGGCGGGGGGCGAGAGCCCGCCGCCGGCCGCCGCTGCCATCCTGGTGGTGAAGGCGCTGGTGAACGACCAGATGCGGGCCGACCGGCCGAACGCGAAGTTCGCGGGCTTCACGGACGTGGGCGACCTCGCCAAGGCCGTGGCCGACACCTGGACCAAACCCGCCGAAGAGCTGAACGGAACCCGCCTGTGGCTGACGCCCCGCACCTGAACCGCCCCGACCAGCCCCCGGCGCGGCCCACCACCGACGCCAGGCTCCGCCACGACCCGGATGTCCGCGGCTTCGCCAGCGACAACTACGCGGGCGTGCACCCGGAGATCCTGGCGGCACTGGCGCTCGCCAACGGCGGCCATCAGTCCGCCTACGGCGCGGACGACTACACCCGGCACCTCCAGGACATCGTCCGCAGCCACTTCGGGCGCCGTGCCGAGGCCTTCCCGGTCTTCAACGGCACCGGGGCCAACGTCGTCGCGCTCCAGGCACTGACCGACCGCTGGGGCGCGGTGATCTGCGCCGACAGCGCGCACATCCACGTCGACGAGTGCGGCGCCCCCGAGCGGGTCGGCGGACTGAAGCTGCTGACCGTCCCCACCCCGGACGGCAAGCTCACCCCCGAGCTGATCGACCGGGAGGCGTTCGGCTGGGACGACGAGCACCGGGCCATGCCGCAGGTCGTCTCGATCGCCCAGAACACCGAACTGGGCACGCTCTACACGGTGGAGGAGATACGCGCGCTGTGCGACCACGCGCACGAGCGCGGCATGCGCGTCCATCTGGACGGCGCGCGCATCGCCAACGCGGCAGCCGCGCTGGACGTGCCCATGCGCGCCTTCACCAACGCGGCCGGGGTCGACATCCTCTCCTACGGGGGCACCAAGAACGGCATGCTCTTCGGTGAGGCCGTCGTCGTGCTCGACCCCGACGCGGTGCGCCACATGAAACACCTGCGCAAGCTGTCGATGCAGCTCGCGTCCAAGATGCGCTTCATCTCGGTGCAGTTGGAAGCGCTGTTGGCCGGGGACCTGTGGCTGCGCAACGCGCGGCACTCCAACGCGATGGCGCAGCGGCTGGCCGAGGGCGTCAGGGGGGTCGAGGGAGTGGAGATCCTCTACCCCGTGCAGGCCAACGCCGTCTTCGCCCGCCTTCCGCACGACGTGAGCGAACGCCTCCAGAAGCGCTACCGCTTCTACTTCTGGGACGAGGCGGCGGGAGACGTGCGCTGGATGTGCTCCTTCGACACCAGCGAACAGGACGTGGACGGTTTCGTCGCCGCGCTGCGTGAGGAGATGGGCCGCTGAGGGACCGCCCTGCGGCCGACGGCCGCAGGGCGCAAGGCGCTGAAACCGGGTTGAAACCGCGCTGAACCCGCCTCGTCGCAGGCTGTGCCGCATGACAACGGCAGCGCATCAATGCGCCATCGCAGCCAGCGGACTGCGCAAGTCCTTCGGCGAGAAGAAGGTTCTCGACGGCATCGACCTGGCGGTGCCACAGGGCTCGGTGTTCTCCCTACTCGGCCCGAACGGCGCGGGCAAGACCACCGCCGTGAAGATCCTCTCCACGCTCGTCGCCGCGGACGGCGGCCGGGCCAGCGTGGCGGGACACGACGTCGTGGCCGACGCGCGGGCGGTGCGTGCCGCGATCGGGGTGACGGGGCAGTTCTCCGCTGTGGACGGGTTGATCACGGGGGAGGAGAACATGCTGCTGATGGCGGACCTGCACCATCTGACCCGGCGTGAGGGGCGGCGGGTGACCGCCGAGCTGCTGGAGCGGTTCGCTCTGGTGGAGGCCGCGAAGAAGCCGGCGGCCACCTACTCGGGGGGCATGAAGCGGCGCCTGGACCTCGCGATGACGCTGGTGGGCCGGCCGCGGATCATCTTCCTGGACGAGCCGACGACGGGTTTGGATCCGCGTTCGCGGCAGACCATGTGGGGCATCATCCGGGATCTGGTGGGCGAGGGGGTGACGGTCTTCCTCACCACGCAGTATCTGGACGAGGCCGATGATCTGGCCGACCGTATCGCGGTGCTCAATGGGGGACGGATCGTGGCGGAGGGGAGTGCCGAGGAGCTCAAGCGGCTCGTCCCCGGCGGGCACGTGCGGCTGCGGTTCACCGATCCTGCCGCCTACCAGGGCGCCGCCGCGGCCCTGGCCGGGGCCGCTGCCGACGGCGAGGCGTTGTCGCTGCGGATTCCCAGTGACGGCAGCCAGCGTGAACTGCGCTCCCTGCTGGACTGGCTGGACTCGGCCGGTGTCGAGGCGGAGGAGCTGACCGTGCACACGCCCGACCTCGACGACGTCTTCTTCGCCCTCACCAGCGACAGCACCCAACCCACCC
>NZ_JASKYT010000599.1:0-3544 GCF_041028275.1 Streptomyces sp. PU-14G | reverse complement strand
CCCCACGGTGGGGCCCCGCCCACAGCGGGCCCCCGCCCGCAACGGGGCCTCCGCGCACGGCAGGGTCTCCGCGCACGGCAGGGTCGCCGCCAACACCGGGGCCTCCGCCACTCGTCGGCGCGGGAGGACGACGCGTGGCGGGTCCGTCACTCGTTCCGGGACGGTGGCCGGTCGAGCGCGCGCAGCACAGCGGCGGCGGCGAGTTGCAGCGCGGCCACGCCGAGGACGAGGGTCGCGGGCCGCAGGTGGGCGAGGAGGCCGACGAGGGCGGCGCCCGCCGCCGCGCTCGTCAGCTTCAGCCCCGCGCCCAGGGTGAAGACCTGGGTCCGTGCGTCGTCGGGAGCGTGGTCGGCGCGCAGCCGCAGGGTGGCCGTCAGCAGCGGCCCGTCGCCCAGTCCCGCGAGGGCGAACAGCGCGACGGTCAGCGGAAAGGCGGGGGCCAGGGCAGCGCCCGCCAGCGCGAGCGCTGTCGCGCACAGGCTGCCCAGGGCGAGCCGTCCGGCCTCGGGCGCACGGTGCCACCGGGCGAGCCCCAGCGAGCCCACCAGCCCGCCCACCGCGAACGCGGCCATCAGGACACCGCCACCGTTGGCCTGGCTTCCCCCGTCTCCGAAGCCTCCAACGTCTCCGGCATCCCCGGCGAGGAGCACGGCCGCGACGGGCAGCCCGCCGATCCCGAGGAAGGCGACACAGGTCGCCACGGTGAGCGCACGCAGCGGCGGAACCGCCCACAGGGCACGCACTCCGGCGGTGATCCGGTGGCGCAGTGCACCTGCGGGGGCGCGGGGCGGTTCTGTCGCGGCGGGCCGCGTGGCGTCGCTGGCGGACGGTGGGGAGGGCCGTGCGGGGCGCGGCAGCGTGGTGGCGGCAAGCAGGCTGGCGCAGCCGGCACAGACGGCCAGCAGGGCGGTGCCCGGCCAGGCGGAGGAGACGGCGACGGTGGTGCTCACCGCGGCGGGAGCGGTGACGGCGGCGGCGTTGTAGCCGGCGGCGTCGAGCGCGTAAGCGCGGGAACGGGCGCGGCCGTCGGGGACGAGGGAGGCGAGGAGGCTGGAGAGACCTCCGGTGACGACGGGCCCGACGCTGCCGCCGAGCACCGCGGCGACGACGGAGAGCCACACCGGCGCGCGCCCCACTGTCAGGCCCAGTACGGCGATGGCCGTGCCGAGGACGGCGAGCGCGCCACCGTGGAAGAGCCGCGGCCTGCGGGCCCGTTCGGCCAGGACGCCCGCCACCGGAGCGGCCACCGCGTGCGGCGCCAGCCATGCCGTGAGGACGTAGGCGCCCAGCGCGGGGCTGCCGGTGCGTTCCAGCGCGAGGAGGGCGAGTGCGACGGCGACGCCCTCGTCCGCGAGCCGCGCCAGGAAGGCCGTCGCCAGATACGCCTTCACCCACTCCTCCTCCGGCCCGCTCTCGCACGCGGTGACGGGCTCGCACCTGCCTGTGCCCCCGTCCGCGCACCGCCCGCACCCCGCCCGCCCGCGCACGCAACCGTGACACCGCGACGCCCCGACCCCGTGATGCCGTGACCCCGCGACGCCGGAACCCTGCGCCCCCGCGCCCCCGCGACGCCGTGTGACATGTACGGGAAACGGCTGGCGGGCGTGGCGTGCGCCGCGGGTCAGGGCAGCACGGCGATGCCGTCGAGCTCGATCATGGCCTCCTCGTCCCACAGCCGTACCGCCCCGATGACGGCCATGGCCGGGTAGTCGCGTCCGGCCAGCTCGTGCCAGATCCGGCCCAGCTGTGCGGCGTGGTGACGGTAGGCGGCCACGTCGGTGGTGTGGACGGTGACCCGCGCCAGGTCGGCCGGTCCACCGCCGCACGCCTCCAGCGCGGCCAGCAGGTTGGTGAGGGCGAGCCTGAACTGGTCGGGAAAAGAGGTGGCGGCGACACGGCCCTCCCCGTCCAGTGCCGTCTGGCCGGCGAGGAAGACCAGCCGGGTGCCGGCGCGGGCCGTCACCGCGTGGGAGAAGCCCCGGGGCGGGGAGAGCTCGGCCGGGTTGACGCGGGCCACCGCCGTCCGGGAGGTGGCCGTCGCATGGCTGTCGTCCCCAGGCTCCTGACTGCCGGTCGGGGGCTCATGACTGCCAGGCGGGGACTCGTGGCTGCCGGTCGGGGACTCGTGGCTGCCGGTCGGGGGCTCATGGCTGCCGGTCATGTGTGCGTCTCCTTCGTGTGCGGCCGGCCGGTGCGCGGCAGGCGTGCCCTGTACAGCTCCTTGGCGATGAGCGAGCGCTGCACCTCGCTGGCCCCCTCGTAGATGCGGGGCGCGCGGACCTCCCGGTAGAGATGTTCGAGGAGATGGCCGCGCTGGAGCGCTGCCGCGCCGTGGATCTGGACCGCGGTGTCGACCACGTACTGCGCGGTCTCGGTCGCCATGAGCTTGGCCATGGCCGCGCGCCGGGCGACGTCACCGCCCGTGCCGGCGCTCGCGTCGTACGCGCCGGCGGCGGCGTACACCAGCAGCCGTGCCGCCTCGGTGCGGGTCGCCATCTCCGCCAACTGGTGGGAGACCGTCTGCAGGTCGCGCAGGACACCGCCGAAGGCGGGCCGCTCGGCGGCGTGCTGGAGGGAGGCGTCCAGTGCGGCCTGCGCCATGCCGACGGCGAACGCGCCGACGCTGGGGCGGAAGAGGTTGAGGGTGCGCATGGCCACGGAGAAGCCCTGGCCTGGTGCGCCGAGCAGGTCCGCGCCGGTGACGGGTACGGCGTCGAAGGTGAGGGTGCCCAGCGCGTGCGGGGCGAGCATGTCCAAAGGCTCACCGGTCAGACCAGGCCGGTCGGCGGGGACGAGGAAGGCGCTCACACCGCGCGAGCCCGGGCCCTCTCCCGTGCGGGCGAAGACGGTGTAGAAGTCGGCCTCGGGGGCGTTGGAAATCCACGTCTTGCGTCCCGTCAACCGCCACCGCCTCGCGCCGCGAGCTCCCCCGCCACCTTCCGGCCCCGCCCCCGGCTCGGACTCGGCCCCGAGGGGCTCGGGCGCGGCCCCGGGTGGCTCGGACTCGGCCCCGGGGGGCTCGGGCGCGGTCCCGGGAGACTCGGGCGCGTGCCCTGGTTCGGGCTCGGCGCGCAGGGCGAGTGCGGCGGCGTCGCTGCCCGCACCCGGCTCGCTCAGCGCGAACGCCGCGACCGCGCGCCCCGCCGCCACCGCGGGCAGCCAGCGCGCGCGTTGCTCGTCGGTACCCACGTCGGCGACGGGGCCGGCGCCGAGCCCCTGGAGCGCGAGCGCGGTCTCCGCCTGCGGGCAGGAGTAGGCCAGCGCCTCGCGCAGCAGACACAGGTCGAGCGCGCTGACACGCTCCCTGGCCCGCGCGCCGGGGACGGCGTGGGCGAGCAGACCCCGTGCGCCCAGCTCGCGCAGCAGGGGCCGGTTGACGCGGCCGGGGTCACCGGCCTCGGCGTGCGGGCGCAACCGCTCGGTGGCCAGGGTGCGCAACCGCGCGCTCCACTCCCGCTGTGCGCGGGTGAGCGCGAACGCCGACGCGCAGGTGGCGGCGGGCGAGGGGGGAGGAGCGGGGTGTGCCGGAGAGGCGGACGGGGTC
>NZ_JASKYT010000598.1:0-2886 GCF_041028275.1 Streptomyces sp. PU-14G | reverse complement strand
GGCCGGCGGCCGACGACGGGGAGGCCCTCCCGGCCGCCGGCCCGCCGCGCCCCGTGTCCCCGTCCGCCGAGCAGGACTTCGCCCTGCCGCCCGCGGCCGGGGAACCGGTGGTGCCCCCGCCACCGGCCGACGCCGGCGCCGTGCCGCCCGGGACGCGGCTGCCCCCACGCCGCCCGCCCAGGGCCCGGTGCCGACCGGGCCCGACCCCCGCGCCGTCTCCGACGAACCCGCACGGCCGGCGGCCGACGACCTCGACGGCGTCGCGAGCGGTCCCGAACCGCTCGGCCCCACCTGCGTCGCCTGCGGCACCGGCACCATCGACGACGACGGGTACTGCGAACACTGCGGCCACAAGCAGCCCCGCGACCGCGACCACATGGAGTCGGCACTGGCCACCGTGGCCGCCGCCAGCGACCGCGGCCTGCGCCACCACCGCAACGAGGACTTCTACGCCCTCGCCGAGACCACCACGGGTGACGGCGCGCCCGTGACGATCGCCGTCGTCTGCGACGGCGTCTCCTCCGCGACCCGCCCCGACGAGGCGTCAGCCGTCGCGGCGGAGGCGGCGAGTGCCGCACTGCGTACGGCACTTCCGCAGGGCCGCCACGCACAGCAGGCCATGCACGACGCGCTCGTCGTCGCCGCCGAGGCGGTCAACGAGCTGGCGGCCGAAGCGCCCGTCGACCCGGCCAAGAACGCGCCCGCCTGCACCGTCGTCGGCGCGCTCAGCTGCGAAGGCATCCTGACGGTCGGCTGGATCGGCGACAGCCGCGCCTACTGGGTGCCCGACGACCGTACGGCCGGCGCCGCGCGGCTGACCGAGGACGACTCGTGGGCCGCGCAGATGGTCGCCGCCGGGCTGATGAACGAGGCCGAGGCCTACGCGGACCCGCGGGCACACGCCATCACGGGCTGGCTGGGCGCCGACGCCTACGAACTCGACCCGCACACCGCCTCCTTCCAGCCCGAGCGGTCAGGCGTCGTGGTGGTGTGCACGGACGGGCTGTGGAACTACGCCGAGTCCGCCGACGAGATGGCCGCCGCCCTCCCGCCCGACGCCGGCACCCGCCCGCTCCACACCGCCCGGCACCTGGTCGGCTACGCGCTGGACGGCGGGGGCCACGACAACGTGACGGTCGCGGTGCTGCCCGTGCCCGCACCGCCGGAAGGGACGGAGCCGGCCTGAGCCCGCGCGCACCGCGGGTTCCACAAGAACCGGGGGATCAAGACGGTCGGGGGAGACCGTCCGGGGGGAAGCACCACGCACACCGGCGCACCTCCGCCCGCCCCTTCGTCGACCTGTCGCCGCAGCACACACAGGAGCGGAAAACATGGCCAACTTCGCCAAGTCCAACGCGCCGCGCTTCTCCGTGGACGTCTACCAGAACGCGTACCTGCCCGAGGGCGCCCGCGAGGTGAACGCGATCGTCACCGTCACCGCCACCGGCGGTGGCACCACCGGCGGCCTGCCCCTCCCGGCGGCCGGCACGGGCGGCGGCGGTGCGGGAGCGGACGCGGCCGTCGTCATCATGGTCGACTGCTCCGGCTCGATGGACTACCCGCCAGTCAAGATGCGCAACGCGCGCGAAGCCACCGCCGCCGCCATCGACACCCTGCGCGACGGCGTACGGTTCGCCGTCGTCGCCGGGACCCACAAGGCCGTCGAGATCTACCCCGGCGACGGCTCGCTCGCCGTCGCCGGCGGGACCACCCGCTGGGAGGCCAAGGACGCGCTGCGCGGCCTGAGCGCCAACGGCGGCACCGCCATCGGCACTTGGCTCACCCTCGCCGACCGGCTGCTCGGCTCGGCCGACGTCGCCCTCCGGCACGGCATCCTGCTCACCGACGGCCGCAACGAGCACGAGTCGCCGGCGGAGTTGAGGGCCGCGCTCGACGCCTGCGCGGGCCACTTCACCTGCGACGCACGCGGTGTCGGCACCGACTGGGAGGTCAAGGAGGTCACCGGCGTCGCCTCCGCGCTGCTGGGGACCGCCGACATCGTCGCCGACCCCGGCGGCCTCGCGGCGGACTTCACACAGATGATGGAGAACGCCATGGGCAAGGAGGTCGCCGACGTGGCCCTCCGCCTGTGGACACCGCAGGGCAGCCGGATCAAGTACGTCAAGCAGGTGGCACCCACCGTCGAGAACCTGACCGAGCGCCGCACCGAGGCGGGCCCGCGCGCCGGGGACTACCCGACGGGGTCATGGGGCGACGAGTCACGCGACTACCACGTCTGTGTGGAGGTGCCCGCCGCCGAGATCGGCCAGGAGATGCTCGCGGCCCGCGTCTCGCTGGTCCTGCCCGCACCCGGCGGCGGCACCCCCCAGACCCTCTCCCAGGGCCTGGTACGCGCGGTGTGGACGGACGACATGGTGGCCACCACCTCCCTCAACCCGCAGGTCGCGCACTACACGGGGCAGGCGGAACTCGCCCAGGCCATCCAGACGGGACTCGATCTGCGCAAGGCTGGGGACGAAGCGGGCGCAACGGCCAAACTGGGGCGAGCCGTACAGTTGGCGAGCGCCTCGGGGAACACGGATACTGCGAAACTGCTTTCGAAGGTGGTCGACGTGGTGGATGCCGCGGCGGGTACTGTTCGACTGAAAGCGAAGGTCGCCGAGGCCGATGAGATGACGCTGGAGACGCGGTCCACCAAGACGGTCCGCGTCAAGCGCTAGCCGCACCGGCCGCGGCGCGCATCCCTGCCCGGCGAGGCGCCGGGTACGCACCCGAGCAGGAGCACGGAGGGGGAGGCACTCACCATGCCGACTTGCCCGAACGGCCACCAGTCAGCGGCCGACGACTGGTGCGAGGTCTGCGGTCACCGCATGACCGACGCGCCCGCGTCGCCCGCTGGGGCCGTACCGCCGCCCCCTCCGCCCC
>NZ_JASKYT010000597.1:0-2569 GCF_041028275.1 Streptomyces sp. PU-14G | reverse complement strand
GGCTGCGCCAGCCCTGGGCCGCCGTAGGTGCCGCCGGCCGACGGCGCCACGCCGCCGTAGGAGCCCGCGTCCGCGTGGCCGCCACCGTAGGCCGCGTCGCTGGGACCGCCACCGTGGGCGGCGCCACCAAGACCGCCGCCGTGGGCCGCGTCGGCCGGGCCGCCGTAGAAGCTCGCGCCCGGGCCGCCGCCGTAGGCGCCCGCGCCGGGGTCGCCGCCGTACGTGCCCTCACCCGTCGGGGCACCCCCCGGGAGGGCCCCCGGGCCCACGGCGTGGGCGCCCGGGCCCACGGCGTGGGCGCCCGGGCCCACGGCGTGGGCGCCCGGGCCCGCGGCATGGGCGCCGGTGCCCAGCTGTCCCGCGCCGGGGTCGCCGTCCCCGCCGGACGGGCCCCAGTAGCCGGGGCTGTGCTGGGAGGCGGGGGCGGAATCCGGCCCCCAGGGCTGGCCCCACGGCTGGCCGGCCGGGGGGCTCACCCGGTCCCGCTCGGCCTGTGCCTCGCGCTGCTGCTGAGGAGTCCACGGTTCACCGTTGGCGGGCAGCACGACACCCTCGTACGGGGTCGTGGAAGCGGGCAGTGGGTCACCGGCAGAGCCGGAAGTCCCGTCCTGTCCGCGTCCGTTGTGCGTTGTCACCGAGGCTCCTCGCTCGCATGCCGACGGAATCGTCGGCTCACGCTACCGGTTACCCCGAACGGGGGACCACGCACCCAGATGTGCGGAGACCCTTCCTTCCCCTCATGGCGGGGCGAATCCCCCAAAAGACCGCCATAAGACGCGTAACGCCACGGCCGCCCGCGGTTCAGACGGCGGCCCGCGCGCTCTCCAGCCTGTCGGCGAACTCGCGCACGACGGCTTCCCTGGCGTACGGCTCCAGCCGCTGCCGGAACTCGTCCAGATACTCCGTGCCCCGGTCCGAGCGCAGGCCTGCGAGCAACCGTGCCGCCTGCGTGCCGGTGTCGCAGGCGCGCTCGACCTCACGCTGCTGGAGTTGCGCGTCCGCCAGCAGGAACAGGCCGATCGCACGCCGCCTCGCCCGGCCCTCCGGGTGCCCCGCGACGGCTTCCTCGGCGCGCGCCGCCGCGCTCCGCGCCTGGCCGAGATCGCGGTGGCAGTGGGCGAGTTCGTCCGCGAGATAGGCGCGGTCGAAGTGGCCGATCCAGGGCGGATCGTCGCCCGAGCCCGCCGCCTCGTCCGCCGCGTCCATGGCCCTCAGTGCGAGATTCACCGCACTCTGGCAGGCGCGCTCGTCGCCCATCAGCGCGTGCCCCCGGGCCTCCGCCGCCTGGAACATGGCCTCCACGCGCGGGGTGACGCGCCCCCGCGCCCCCTCCTGCGCGGCGCGCGCCAGCTGCGCGATCTCCCGCGGATTGCCCAGGGAGGCGGCCAGGTGACTCATGCTCGCGGCGAGCACATAGCCGCCGTACGCCCGGTCCCCCGCCGCCTGCGCGAGCCGGAGCGACTGGATGTAGTAACGCTGCGCCAGTCCGTGCTGCCCGGTGTCCACGGCCATGTAGCCCGCCAGCTCGGTCAGCCGCGCGACGGCGGCGAACAGCGCCCTGCCGACAGACTCCCGGTACGAACCGGCCAACAGGCCCGACACCACGCTGTTGAGGTAGTGCACCACCACGGGCCGGATGTGGCCGCTGCCGTACCGGTGGTCGAGCTGTGAGAGCGCCTCGGTCATGGACGTCACGGCCGCCACGTCCACCGCGCCCACCCGCGCCCCGGAAGCGCGGGCGACCTGGTGGTCGGGCTGGGTGATCAGCCAGTCCCTGCTGGGCTCGACCAGCGCCGAGGCGGCCACCGTCGAACCGCTCAGGAAATCCCGGCGCCCCACGTCGCTGCGCCACAGCTCACACGCCTGCTCGACCGCGCCGAGCACCGTCGGCGCGAACTGGAGGCCCACACCGGAGGCCAGGTTCTTGCCGTTGGCCATCCCGATCTCGTCGATCGTCACCGTACGGCCGAGCTTGCGGCCGAGCGCCTCGGCGATGATGCCAGGGGCGCGCCCGCGCGGTTGCTGACCGCGCAGCCAGCGCGCCACGGACGTCTTGTCATAGCGCAGATCCAGACCGTGCTCCGCGCCGCACATGTTGACCCGGCGGGCGAGCCCCGCGTTCGAGCACGCGGCCTCCTGGATGAGCGCCTGCAGCCGTTCGTTGGGCTGCCTCGCGACGAGCGGCCTGGCGGCCATACGGTCCCCCTCCATCGTGCAGGCCTGCCTGCTCCCGTACCTGCTCAGCTCAGCCGTCGGGCCCAGCTCAGCCGTGGGCCCAGCTCAGCGTCGGCCCGGCTCAGCGTCGGCCCGGCTCAGCGTCGGCCCGGCTCAGCCTTCGGCCCTCCCCAGCTTTCGGGCCCTGCTCAGCCGTCGGCCCCGCTCAGCCGTCTCCCCAGCTGGTGACGCATATGCCATGAGCCCATGACAAACCGGCGAAACGCTTCCAACCGGCACTCTTTTTCCACAACGCACCACAGAGGGTCTACCCAGCCAAGACCGCTCTTTCGTGCACGCGCCCCCACAGATGCCCCCATGCGCTGCCCCGAGCGCGGACCGCACCGCCCACGCC
>NZ_JASKYT010000596.1:0-2668 GCF_041028275.1 Streptomyces sp. PU-14G | reverse complement strand
CGCCCAAGGAGCCCCGATGCCCCTCGTTTCCACCGGCTCGATCCTCGCCGACGCCCGCGCGGCGGGCACCGGTGCCGCCGCCTTCAACGTCATCCATCTGGAGACGGCGGAGGCGCTGGTCGCCGCCGCCGATGCCACCGGCATTCCGCTGATCCTCCAGATCAGCGAGAACTGCGTCCGGTATCACGGCAGCCTGTTGCCGATCACCCGCGCCACGCTCGCGCTGGCGGAGGCCGCGCGGACGAACGTCTCGGTGCACCTGGACCACATCACCGACGCGGAGCTGGTCCATCAGGGCGTCGCGGCGGGCGTGGGCTCCGTGATGATCGACGCCTCCACGCTGCCGTACGCGCAGAACGTCGAGACGACGGCGCGGCTGACTGCCTGGTGCCACGACCGTGACGTGTTCGTGGAGGCGGAGCTGGGCGAGGTGGGCGGCAAGGACGGGGTGCACGCGCCGGGCGTGCGGACCGATCCGCAGGAGGCGCTGGCGTTCGTGGCGGCCACGGGGGTCGATGCCCTGGCCGTCGCGGTCGGCTCGTCGCACGCGATGCGGGAGCGCACGGCGAAGCTGGATCTGGAGCTGATCGCAAGGCTGCGGGAGAAGCTGCCGGTCCCGCTGGTGCTGCACGGTTCCTCGGGGGTTCCGGACGAGGAGCTGCGCGCGGCCCTCGCGGCGGGAATGACCAAGATCAACATTTCGACGCATCTCGTGTCGGTCTTCACCCGGGGTGTGCGTAAGGTACTGGAGGCCGATCCCGCGCTCATCGACTCGCGCAAGTACGTTGCCCCGGCGCGGGACGCGGTCCGGAGCGAGGCCGCGCGCCTGCTGCATGTGCTGGGGGCGGAGGGGCGGGAGAAGGAGAAGACGTCAGGTGAAGCGCCATGAGCGGATGAACGCTTTGCTGGAGTTGCTCGGTGAGCGCGGCAGCATGGAGGTCGAGGAGGCCGCCACGGCCTTGGAGGTCTCCGCGGCCACGATGCGGCGCGACATGGACGCGCTCGCCGAACAGCAGCTCCTCACCCGCACCCGGGGCGGTGCGGTCCTCAGCGCGGTGACCTACGACCTGCCCATCCGCTACAAGCGCGGGCACCACGCGGGGGCGAAGCAGTCGCTGGCCAGGACCGCGGCCGCGATGGTGGAGCGCGGCGACGTGGTGGGCCTCAGCGGTGGCACGACGACGACGGAGATCGCCCGCGCCCTGGTGACGCGCGCGGATCTGGCCGAGCCGGGCCCGCAGCCGCATCTGACGATCGTGACGAACGCGCTGAACATCGCCTACGAGCTGGCGGTCAGGCCCCAGGTCAAGACGGTGCTGACGGGCGGGGTGGCGCATTCCCGCACGTTCGAGCTGACCGGCCCCTACAGCGAGTCGATGCTCGGTGAGGTCACCGTGGACATCGCCTTCATCGGGGCCAACGGCATGGACCCCAGGACGGGTGCCACCGTCCACGACGAGGCGGAGGGCCGGATCAACGGGCTGATGGCCCGGCATGCCGAGCGGGCCGTCGTGGTGACGGATTCCTCCAAGGCCGGTGTCCGGTGCTTCGCCCGGATCGGCGGGCCGGAGCTGTTCGACACCTTCCTCACCGACAGCGGCCTTCCCGACACGATGCGCCGCGAGTTCGAGGAGCAGGGGCTGCCGACGGTGCTGGCCGAGCCCGATCCGGACGAGGACGGGGGCAGGTAGCCGCCGTGCGCGCCAGGTTCCCTCTCACCTCACGGAGAAGCCGGCGGGCGGTGGCGGTCGCACTCGCCGCCGTCCTCACGGCCGTGTCCCTCGCCGGCTGCTCCGGCGCGCGGGACGCGGCCTCCCCCGACGCGGGCACGCGGAAGGCGGCCAAGGAAGTGCGGCGGCCACCGGTCGGCGCCGGGTTCGACTACCAGATCGGTGGCGGCTATCCGCCCCCTGCCGGCGTGCGGGTCGTCTCCCGTGACCGGGGCGACAGCGCGCAGGCCGGGAAGTACAGCATCTGTTATGTCAACGCCTTCCAGGCGCAGCCCGACGCGCTCGGCTGGTGGCAGCGGCACCATCCGCGTCTCGTGCTGCGCACGGAGGGCGGCGAGCCGGTGCTCGACCGCGAGTGGGACGAGGCGCTGTTCGACATCTCGACGGCCGACCGGCGTGAGGCGCTGGCGCGCGTCGTCGGCCGGTGGATCGACGGCTGCGCGGCCAAGGGCTTCCAGGCGGTCGAGTTGGACAACCTCGACTCCTACGAACGCTCCGCGGGGCGGCTCGACCATGCCGACAACGCCGCGTTCGCCGCGCTGCTGACCCGGCGCGCGCACCGGGCCGGGCTGGCGGCGGGGCAGAAGAACGCGGCGGAGCTGCTGGAGCGGCGCGCCCGGATGGGGTTCGACTTCGCGGTGACGGAGGAGTGCGGGCAGTACGACGAGTGCGGGCAGTACGCGCGGGCGTACGACGACCGGGTGCTGGATGTCGAGTACGGGGCGGAGGGGCTGGCGGCGGCGTGCCGTCAGTGGGGCGATCAGGTCTCGATCGTCCGCCGCGACCTGGACGTGCTCCCCGAGGGGCACAAGGGCCACGTGTCCGAGCGGTGCTGAGGGGACGGCCGGCTCGCCCCGTGCACGTGCAGGGGGCGGCCGGCTCGCCCCGTGGCAGGGGGCGCCCGGCTCGCCTGTGGCAGGGGGCGGTCGGCTCGCCTG
>NZ_JASKYT010000595.1:0-2685 GCF_041028275.1 Streptomyces sp. PU-14G | reverse complement strand
GATCAGGTGTTACGGGGGGGCGGGATGTTACGGGGGGGGGGCGGGGCAGGTTGGTCGGGTCAGCCGCTCGTCCCGGGGCTCCCTTCGGCGCGGGTCTCCACCGGCTCCGCCCGTCCGGCCTCCGCCAGTTCCGGTGTGTCGTCGTCGGCTATGCCCAGTGCGGACAGGTCGCGCAGATGGGCGGGGCGGCGGGTGAAGAGGACGGCGGCGACGACGGCGAGAAGAAGAATGAGACCGGTCCAGATCCAGTACAGGTTGCCCGGCGCCGGCTGGTCAGGACGGACGTTCCCGTACACGCCCCAGCCGATGACCACGAGCCCGACCAGCGGTATCAGCACGTGCGGAACGAGCCGCAGCGTGTGCCGCGCGGTGCGCCACAGATACACCGGCAACCCCACCAGCCCCACGAACAGGCTGATCAGGACGGGTACCGTCCCGATGCCCGCCTCCCAGGCGGAAACGGTGGTCGGGGCCGCCCCCAGCACCAGGGCGGGCAGCACGACGCAGGCGCCGATGAGCAGCAGCCACAACACCGCGGCGCCCGTCGGCACGGAGCGGCGCGTGGAGACACGTCCGAGCGCCCGCGGCAGCATCCCGGCGCGGGCCGCGGTGAAGGTGATGCGTGACATCGCGGTCGTCGCGGCGATCAGGCAGGCCACGGAGCTGACGGCCCCGAAGGCGGCGAGAACCGGCCGCGCGAACGGGGCGAAGTGAGCGGCGAGTTCGAGGAACGGAGCACCGTTGGCCGGGTCACCGAACCTGTCCGTACCCGCCGCCGCGCCCTGCCAGTGCGCGTAACCCGCCACCCCGGCCCAGGTCGTAAGGGCGTACACCCCGCCGACCAGCGCGACGGAAGCCACCAGCGTGAGGGGCACGACGCGGCGCGGGCGGCGGATCTCGGCGGCCATGCTCGCCGAGTTGTCCCAGCCGATCATCCCGGCCACCGCCAGCGGGAACGTCAGCCCGCTCAGCCCGGAGAGGCCTCCAGGGTCGCCTCCCGCCGCGTGCAGCGGTGCGGCGGCGTCGGCCCCCGAGCGCACCAGCAGCAGTACGGAGAAGCCGATCAGCACCGCGAACTGCGCCACGGCCAGCGTCATCGCCACCCGGCTCGACTCCACGACCCCGCGCAGGACGACGGCTCCGCCGAAGACGAGCACCGCGAGCGACAGCGCCATCCACCACAGCCCCCCGAGGTTCAACGATGCCGCCATCCAGCTCCCGGCGAAGACGGCGACCCCGCCGATGGTCAACGGGCCCGACAGCAGGGTGACGTAGAACATCGCGCTGGCCAGCAGGACACCGATGCGGGGGCCGAGTGGCGCGTAGGCGTGGTACGCGTACGCGACCGGGCCGCCCGCTGACACGATGCGCCGCGCGAACTGCCCGACGGTCAGCGCCGTCGCCAGCAGTCCGAAGGTCGTCAGCAGGAACGCCCAGGGAGCCTGGGTCCCCATGGCCGCGACGACCGCGGGCGCGGTGAGGAAGGCGCCGTTGACCGGCGCCATGTTGGAGAGAGTCACCCCCAGGGCGCCGGGCAGGCCGATGGCACCGCCGCGGAGCTCGCCCTCGGCGGAGGCGGGCGCTTCTGCCCTCGCAGACGCTTCTGTCCTCGCGGGCGTCCCTGTCCGTGCGGGCGCCTCTGTCATTGCGGGACCTCTGCCAGCGCCAGTGCCAGTGCCAGCGCCCTCGCAGGCGCCACGGGTGTTGCGGATCCCGTCGCCCGGCTGGTCACCGCGTCGGGTTCGGGCTGGGGTTCGGCCCTGCTCACGGCCGTCGGCTGTCGAGGAGTCGGTGGGACGCACGGCACCCTCCAGGGTTCGGTCCCCGCGGGGCCCGGAGCGGGATGACGATCGGGGTTAGCGAACCCGATTAACGAACGTGCTTAACTTTCGCGGAGCAAGTTACCCGCTCCCTCCACCCCTGGGAAGAGGGCGACGCGAATCGGACCGCCACACCACCGGGCGCCCGTAGAATCGGCGAGGCATCACGGCCCCTCGACCCCCTGGAGCTTCCAGCCATGCCGCGCCCGCCCCGGATCTCCCGCGAAGCCGTGCTCGACGAGGCGCTGCGCACGCTGGACGACGAGGGCGTCGAAGGACTGTCGATGCGGCGGCTGGCGCAGCGGCTGGGTGTCACCAGCCCGTCGCTGTACAAGTACGTACGGGACCGCGAGGGCGTCTTCGAGGCGGTCGTGGACGCGATCGTCCAGGAGATCAACGAGGACTGGCAGCCGGTCGGGGGCTGGCGCGCGGAGCTGGACGGTATGGCGCGCCGCTACTTCCACACCTTCCGCCGCCATCCGCACGCGGTCCCGCTCGTCATGCACCGTCCCACCCGCAATCCGCGCTCCCTCGACAGCTTCGACACCGTGCTGGGGGTGCTGCTCGCCGAGGGATGGCCGGCGGCGGACGCGACCCGTGCGGTTCTCCTCATCGAGTCCTACGCGTTGGGCGCCACCCTGACCGCGGTCAGCCCCGGCATCCCGCCGACCCCCGAGGATCTGGCGGCCCGCCCCTCACTCGCCGCGGCCCTCACCGAGGGAGGGCACCGCTCCTTCCGCCTCACCGAGGACGACTTCCTGCTCGGTCTGAAGACCGTGCTGGACGGCATCGCCCGCGACCTCGCCCCGTCGACGCTCTCCGCGGGCACCCCCGCCGCGCCCTCCGCGGCGACCCCGGCTAGCTG
>NZ_JASKYT010000594.1:0-2508 GCF_041028275.1 Streptomyces sp. PU-14G | reverse complement strand
CCCGAGGAGCGCCCCCGGAATACCCCCGCCCGTATCCCTGTTACGGTGACCATAGATACCCCCCGGGGTACAAGGCCGGGCAGACGCCGGCCACCGCATCGCCGTCGTGAGGAGGTACGGCCCGTGTTCTTCGTCGACACGCTGGAGTACGAGGGGCTGGGGAATCGGAGCTACCTGGCCGGAGGAGCGGCCGGCGCCGTCGCCGTGGACCCGCCCCGCGACATCGACCAGGTCATCGCCGCAGCCGCGCGGCGCGGGGTGCGCGTCACCCACGTCGCCGAGACACACCTGCACAACGACTACGTCACCGGCGGGTTGGAGCTCGCCCGCGTCACGGGGGCCCACTACCTGGTACCGGCCGGTGCCGCGGTCTCCTTCGACCGTGTCGCCGTCGACGACGGCGACACCGTCACCGTGGACGACGGCGTGGTCCTGCGCGCGGTGGCCACCCCAGGGCACACCCCGCACCACACCTCCTACGTACTGGAGCAGGAAGGGCAGGCGGTGGCGGCCTTCACCGGAGGGTCACTGCTGATCGGCACGGTCGGGCGCCCTGACCTGGTCGAGCCCCGGCTGACCGAGCCGCTGGCCCGGGCCCAGCACGCCTCCGCGCACCGGCTGGCCGACGAGCTGGACGAGGAGGTGCGGGTGCTGCCCACCCACGGGTTCGGCAGCTTCTGCTCCGGCTCCCAGACCGAGGGGGACACCACCACCATCGGCGCGGAACGCCGCACGAACGCCGCGCTGACGCAGGACGTGGACACCTTCGTCGCCGCACTCCTCGCGGGACTGGACGACGTGCCCGCCTACTACACGCACATGGGCCCGGCCAACGCCGCGGGACCCGCCCCCCTCGACCTCACCCCGCCCCGGCGGGCGGACGCCGACCAGATCGCCGAACGGCTCGCGGCCGGGGAGTGGGTGGTGGACCTGCGCAACCGCGTCGCCTTCGCCGAGGGCCACGTGGCCGGGTCGTTCAACTTCGAAGGCGACGGCAAGGTGGCCACCTACCTGGCGTGGCTGATCCCGTGGGGCAAGCCCGTCACGCTGCTGGCCGACACCCCCGGGCAGGTCGCCGCCGCGCAGCGGGAGCTGGCCCGGGTGGGCATCGACCGGCCGGCGGCCGCGGCCACCGGCGCCCCGCGCAACTGGGTGCGGGACGGCGACCGGCTCGCCTCCTTCCCCCGCGCCCGCTTCACCGATCTGGCCGAGGCGCGCGCCCGCGGCGGTGAACCCGTGGTGCTCGACGTACGGCGTGACTCCGAGCGCGCGGGCGGTTACCTGGAGGGGTCGGTGCACATTCCCGTGCATCAGCTCCCCGACCGCGTCGCCGAGGTGCCGCGCGGTCAGGTCTGGGTGCACTGCGCCGGCGGGATGCGGGCGGCGATCGCCGCCTCCCTTCTGGACGCGGTCGGACGCGAGGTGGTCGCCGTCGACGACGGTTTCGACGCCGCCGCGGACGCCGGGCTGCCCCTCACCCGCCCCGAGAGCTCCGAGAGCTCCGAGAGCTCCGACTGAACGACGCGGACCGCTCCGGAAGCTCCGCCCGAGTGCCCCGTTCCGGAAACCCCGGCTGGACGGCCGCCGCGCTCTTGGCCGGGCCGCCGCTCAGGCCAGGGAGAGGAACAGCTTCTCCAGGCGGGCCCGCATCTCGTCCCGGTCGCCGGCGGCGGCGCCGTCCGCGTCCGCCATGCAGTGCTGCAGGCCCGTGGCGATGATCGCGAAACCGGCCTTGTCCAGTGCCCGGGAGGCCGCCGCCAGCTGCGTGACCACCTCCTCGCAGTCCCGCCCGTCCTCGATCATCCTGATCACTCCGGCGATCTGCCCCTGCGCTCTGCGCAGCCGGTTGACCGCCGTCTTCAGCTCCTCGGCCGCCATCGTCAATTCCACAACGACTCCTATCGCCCTATACCCCTGCGGGTATCGTACCCGCGGGGGGACCCCCGAGAGAAAAGGAAAGATCCGCGTGACCGCCACCACCGCTCTGACCCCGGAGCAGGCCCACGCCCGCCTGGACGAGCTGACCGTGATCGATGTCCGCACGCCGGGCGAATTCGCGTCCGGACACCTGCCCGGCGCCCACAACGTCCCCCTCGACCACCTGGACGCCGCGCTCGACGCGCTCACGGCAGCCGCCGCACGCCACGGCCTGCTCATGGTCTGCGCCTCGGGGAACCGTTCCGCGCAGGCCTCCCGGCGCCTGGCAGAGCACGGTCTCGACTCCGCCACCCTCACCGGCGGTACGACGGCCTGGGACCGGCTCGGACACGACCTCCACCGGTCCACCGGCACCCGCGCCACATGGGCCATGGAACGCCAGGTCCGCCTCGCCGCCGGGTCCCTCGTGCTGACCGGACTGCTCGCCGCACGCCGCCTGCCCAAGGCGCGGTGGATAGCGGCGGGCGTCGCCGGCGGGCTGGTCTTCTCCGCCCTGACCGACACCTGCGGCATGGCCCGCGCCCTGGCCCGCCTCCCCCACAACCGGCCGCGGGCAACCGACCTGGAAGC
>NZ_JASKYT010000593.1:0-2311 GCF_041028275.1 Streptomyces sp. PU-14G | reverse complement strand
GCGCCCAGGTAGCCGCAGGCCGCCGCGCGGCGCAGCGCCTCCTCGCGCGCGCCGGGCGCGTCCAGCGGGCCGTCCACGAGACCGGCGAAGCCGATCGCCACGCGGTCGCCGCCGAGCGGGAGGAGACCGACCTCGTCGACGCCGCCGGGGTCGAAGCGGACAGAGGAGCCCGCCGGCACCGCGAGCCGCATGCCGTAGGCGGCGGCGCGGTCGAAGTCGAGGCGCGGGTTGGCCTCGAAGAAGTGGAAGTGGGAGGTGACGCTGACCGGCACGTCGGCGGTGTTGCGCACGGTCAGCGTCACCCCAGGCGGCGCCGGGGAGTACGCCGCGTCGGTGCCGTCCTCGGGTGCTGCGGGCACCACCGCGCCCGGAGCCTCTTCCGCGTCGGCGGAACCGAGGGGGCAGGGGACGACCGCGAGCCGGGAGCCGTCGTCGAAGACGGCCTCGACCTGGATCTCGGTCAGAACGCCGGCCACGCCGGGCAGCACATCGGCGGGCCCGAGGACGGCCTGTCCGGCCGCGATCGCCTCGGCGAGCCGCCGTCCGTCGCGGGCCGCCTCGCAGACGGTGTCGGCGATCAGCGCCGTCGCCTCCGGCACGTTGAGCCTGAGCCCTCTGGCCCGCCTGGCCCGTGCCAGCTGAGCGGTGCCGAAGATCAGCAGACGGTCTCTCTCGGTCGGCCCCAGCCGCACGCTCGTCCACCTTCCGCCTCGTCGTGTGTGCCGTCCCGTGCAGAGAGCGGCGCAGGTTGCTGCTCCAGGATTTAGAGCAACACTCAAATAGTCAAGTCTTGCTCCACCCATTGACCCGGCCGCCATGCATGCCTCAGATTGAGCGCTGCTCAAAGAAGTGCCGGACCCCCAGGGAGCACCATGCAGATCGAGCAGCACGGCGTCGACGTCATCCCCGAAGCCGAGCGAACGAGCCGCCCCCGCGACATCGTCAGCTTCCTCATCGGCTCGAACCTGGCGCTCGGTGTCGTCGTCTTCGGCTGGTTGCCGGTCTCCTTCGGGCTCGGCTTCTGGGCCTCCGCCTCGGCGATGGTGCTGGGCACCCTCGTCGGGACGCTGCTGGTCGCCCCGCTCGCCCTGGTCTCCCTGCGCACCGCGACCAACCTCTCCACCAGCAGTGGCGCCCAGTTCGGCGTACGGGGCAGGCTGCTGGGCTCGGCCCTCGGCCTGCTGCTCTCGCTCGGCTACACGGCCCTGACCCTGTGGGTCGGCGGCGACGCTATGGTCGGCTCGCTCGCCCGGCTGTTCGGGCTGCCGGACTCGGCCGCCTCCTACGCGCTCGTCTACGCGGTGCTGGCCGTGTGCACCGCCGTGTGCGCCGTCTACGGCTACCGGCTGCTGCTGCGGCTCAGCCGCGTACTGGCGATCGGCATGACCGCGCTGCTGGTCGTCGGCCTGGCCGCGTACGCGCCGCAGTTCACCACCCAGGCCCCCGCAGGAACGGACTACCTGCTCGGCGACTTCCTCACGACCTGGCTGCTGGCCGTCGTCGCGGCCGGACTCAGCGGCCCCATGGCCTTCATCACCCTGCTGGGCGACTACACCCGCTACATGTCGCCCACCCGCCACTCCGCACGCCGGGTCTACCTGACCACCTGCGGCGGGCTCGTCGCCGGGCTGCTCATACCGCAGCTCTTCGGCACCTTCACCGCGGTCGCCGTCGACGCGGCGAGCGACTACGCGGGACCTCTCGTCCAACAGGCCCCGTTCTGGTTCCTCGTCCCCCTGCTGCTGGCCGCCTCGCTCGGCTCGGTCGGCAACGCGGGACTGATGCTCTACTCGATGGGCCTGGACCTGGACGCCATCGTGCCGCGCACCACCCGCACCCGTGCCACCTACAGCGTGGCGGCGCTGGCCACCGTCCTGGTCTACCTCGGGCATTTCGTGTGGGACGCACAGGACGCGATGACGGCGTTCGTCCTGCTGCTGACCGCCGTCGGCACCCCGTGGGCCGTGATCGTGCTGATCGGGCACGCGCGCTGCCGCGGGAGGTACGACGCCGAGGCGCTCCAGGTCCTCAACCGGCGTTCGGTCGGCGGCCGGTACTGGTTCACGGCGGGCTGGAACCCGCGGGCCACCGTGGCCTGGGCCCTCGGCTCCGGCGTCGGCCTGACGGCCGTCGACACGCCCGTCTACACCGGGCCGCTCGTCGGGCACCTGGGCGGTTTCGATCTCAGCTTCCTGCTTTCGGCCGCCGTCACGAGCGCGGTGTTCACCGCGGTGACGGCGAGGAGGCCGAGCGGTCTGACGGCCGAACCGCACACGGGGGAGACGCCTGCGGTGGGTGGGAGGTCTGCGGC
>NZ_JASKYT010000592.1:0-1948 GCF_041028275.1 Streptomyces sp. PU-14G | reverse complement strand
CTCCCCGGCTCGTTTCGCGGGCGGGGGGAGGGGGAGAGCCGCTCGTGCGTCAGCTCACCCGTCATCGGGTCACATGAGGGCGTGAGCACCTGAGAGAATGGCGGCATGGCCAATGATCGTCCTCGTGTGCTGTCCGGTATCCAGCCCACCGCCGGTTCGTTCCATCTGGGCAACTACCTCGGTGCCGTACGCCAGTGGGTGGCGCTCCAGGAGTCCCACGACGCCTTCTACGCGGTCGTCGACCTGCACGCCATGACGATCCCGAAGGACCCGGCCGAGCTGCGGCACAACTCGCGGATGGCCGCCGCCCAGCTGCTGGCCGCGGGGCTGGACCCGGAGCGCTGCACGCTCTTCCTGCAGAGCCACGTGCCCGAGCACACCCAGCTGAGCTGGATCGTGGAGTGCCTGACCGGTTTCGGTGAGGCGGCGCGGATGACGCAGTTCAAGGACAAGTCCGCCAAGCAGGGCACGGATCACACCAGTGTGGGGCTGTTCACCTACCCGGCGCTGATGGTGGCCGACATCCTGGTCTACCGGGCGCACCAGGTCCCGGTCGGCGAGGACCAGCGCCAGCACCTGGAGCTGACGCGCACGCTCGCGGAGCGCTTCAACGGGCGGTACGGCGCGACGTTCCCGGTGCCCGAGGCGCACATCCCCAAGGAGACGGCGAAGATCTACGACCTGCAGGACCCCGGGGTCAAGATGAGCAAGTCGGCCTCCACGCCGAAGGGCATCATCGAGCTGCTGGACGAGCCGAAGACCACCGCGAAGAAGATCAAGAGCGCGGTCACCGACACGGACACCGTCATCCGGTTCGACCAGGACAAGAAGCCCGGCGTCAGCAACCTGCTGACGATCTACTCCACCCTCACAGGGGCGGGAATCCAGGAACTGGAGGATAAGTACGCGGGCAAGGGCTACGGTGCGCTGAAGACGGATCTCGCAGAGATCGTCACGGACTGGGTGACACCGTTCCGCACGCGGACGCAGGAGTTCATGGACGACCCGGCGTCGCTGGACGGGATCCTGCTGGACGGCGCGGAGAAGGCCAGGTCCGTGGCGTCGGACACGCTGCGGGACGTCTACGACAAGGTGGGCTTCGTGCCCGGCAGGCGGTGAAGGGAGAACTGATGGGCGCGGGAGCGACCGACGCGGGAGCGACCGTCACCCTCGGTGTATCGCTCGCCGTCCCCGAGCCGTACGGCACGCTGCTGCAGGCGCGGCGGGTCTCTTTCGGCGACGCGGCGGCGCACGGTATCCCCACCCACATCACGCTGCTGCCGCCGACGGAGGTGCCCGCCTCGGCGCGGCCCGCGATCGAGGCCCATCTGGCGGGCGTCGCCCTGGCCGGGCGGGCCTTCCGCGTACGGCTGTCGGGCACGGGGACGTTCCGGCCGCTGACGCCGGTCGTCTTCGTGCAGGTCGCCGAGGGCGGTGCGGCCTGCACGCGGCTCCAGGAGCGGGTGCGCGCCCCGGAGGGCCCGCTGGCCCGGGAGCTGCACTTCCCGTACCACCCGCATGTGACGGTCGCGCACGGCATTCCGGAGGCGGCCATGGACCGCGCCTTCACTCAGCTGGCCGACTTCGAGTGCACCTGGACGGCCGACGGTTTCGCCCTCTACGAGCAGGGGACGGACGAGGTGTGGCGGCTCCGGCGCGAGTTCCCGTTCGCTCCGCGTCCTGGTATGCCTCCGGGCCCCGCCCACTCGCAGGGCCCCACTCCGGCCTCGGCCTCCTCGCTCGACGTGACGCTGCCGCCGGCCGCCTGCCGGCCGCCCCACCAGCGGCGCACCGCCCTCCGCCCGTCCGCCACGCTCTAGCGCCCCGCTCCTCCGCCACGCTCCAGCGGTCAGCCCATCCAGCGGTCCGCCCCTCCAGCGGTCCGCTCCTCTGGCTGATCGGCCCGGCCGGTCCCGGGCCGCCCCGGCCGATCCCGGCGGCCTCTGCC
>NZ_JASKYT010000591.1:0-2623 GCF_041028275.1 Streptomyces sp. PU-14G | reverse complement strand
CCCAGGGCGCGGGACCGCACCCGGCCGCGCGCCGCCGGGCGGGGTCCGCGCTCACCGCCGTTCTCGCGGCTGTCGCGCTCGTCACCGGGTGCGACGGGGTGGGGGTACCGGACGGGCAGGACGGGAGCGCCCCGCCGGGTGGCGGAGGGGGAGCCGGTGGCCGGGCCGTCAGCCCGCTCCACAATCCGGACGGCACCCGGCCGGGGCTGGCCCCCGTCACCTCCGACGCCGACCGGGCGGAGGCCCGCCGCCTCATAGAGGGCTTGCGTACCAAGGGACGCGGGCCGAAGACGGGATACGAGCGGGACGAGTTCGGCTATGCCTGGATGGACACGGCCGAGGGCGTCCCTTTCGCCCGCAACGGCTGCGACACCCGCAACGACGTGCTGCGGCGCGACGGTGTGAAGACGCGTCACCGCTCCGGTTCCGACTGCGTCGTGGAGTCGATGACGCTGGAGGACCCCTACACCGGACGGCGCATCGACTGGACGAAGCAGCACGCCACCGACGTCCAGATCGACCACGTCATGCCGCTGTCGTACGACTGGCAGATGGGTGCCGCCCACTGGCCCGAGGACAAGCGCCGGCGTCTCGCCAACGACCCGTTGAACCTGCTGCCCGTGGACGGCTCGGCGAACTCCGCCAAACGGGACTCGGGCCCCGCCTCGTGGCTGCCTCCTTCCAGAACGGTCCGCTGCGCCTACGCGGTCCGCTTCGCCCAGGTCGCTCACAAGTACGAGCTGGCCGTCACCTCCCCCGACAAGCACACGATGCTCGCGCAGTGCGGGGGCTGAGGCACACGGGCCCGGGCAGCCGAGTGCCGGGGCCGGGCAGGCGAGTGCCGGGGCCGGGCAGGCCGGGGCCGGGGCCGGGGCGGGGCCCGGAGGTCACAGCGCCCGGTTGACGGCCGCCAGGACCGCCTGGACGGAGGCGGTCAGCACGGAGGTGTCGCGGCCGGCGCCCCAGCGCTCCTTGCCCGCGACGCGGCAGTGGACGTAGGCCATGGCGGGGCTGTCGGGGCCCGTGGCCGTGGCGTGCTGGACGAAGTCGAGGACCGTCACTCGCACTCCGGCCCCCTCCAGGGCGTGCGCGAGGGCGGACAGCGGCCCGTTGCCCGTGCCCTCGTACCAGCCGGGCCGCACGCCGTGGCCGCCCAGCCGGCAGGTGAACCGGTGCTCGCCGGGCGCCGTCTCCTCGGTGCTCCACGACTCGGGCAGCAGCGGCCCGGCCTCGCCCGGCCGCAGGTACGTGGCCGAGAACAGCTCCCACAGCTCCTTTCCCATGGCTTCCCGGCCGCTGTCGTCGGTGGCCTCCTGCACGACGCGGGAGAAGGCGGCGCGCAGCCCGGCGGGGAGCCGCACACCGTGGTGCGCCTCCAGCAGGTGCCCGACGCCACCCTTGCCCGACTGGCTGTTGACGCGGATGACCGCCTCGTAGGAGCGGCCCAGGTCGGCCGGGTCGACCGGCAGGTACGGCACGTCCCAGGGTGCCTGTGCCGCGGGGACGCCCAGTTCGGCGGCGCGGCGGGCGTGGTGCGCGAAGCCCTTGCTGATGGCGTCCTGGTGGGTGCCGGAGAACGCGGTGTGGACGAGTTCACCGCCGTACGGGTGGCGGGGGTGGACCGGCAGCTGGTTGCAGTGCTCGACGGTGTCGCGTACGGCGTCCAGATCGGAGAAGTCGATCATGGGGTCGACCCCCTGCGCGTACAGGTTGAGGGCGAGCGTGACCAGGTCGACGTTGCCGGTGCGCTCCCCGTTGCCGAACAGGCACCCCTCCACGCGCTGCGCGCCCGCCAGCACGGCGAGCTCCGCGCAGGCCACCCCGGTGCCGCGGTCGTTGTGCGGGTGGACGGAGAGGATGACCGACTCGCGGCGCGCCAGGTTGCGGTGGGCGTACTCGATCTGGTCGGCGTAGACGTCGGGCGTGGCGATCTCGACGGTGGCCGGGAGGTTGTGGATGACCGGCCGGTCCGGTGAGGCGTCCCACAGCTCGGTCAGCTCGTCGCACAGCCCCAGCACGTAGTCGGGTTCGGTCAGCACGAAGACCTCGGGGGAGAACTCGAACCTGATGTGCTGCGCGGGCCGCGCGTCGGCGAGGCGCGCCACGTGTGCGGCCGCCTCCCGCACCAGCGCCCGCACCTGGTCGCGGCTGCGTCCCAGGACGACGTCCCGCCACACGGGGGCGGTGGGCGTGTACAGGTGGACGACTACGCGCGGCAGACCGTCGATGGAGGCGAAGGTGCGTTCGATCAGGTCCCGGCGTGCGGGTGTGAAGACGACGATCGTCACGTCGTCGGGCACGGCGCCGGAAGTGGCCAGATGGCGGACGAAGTCGAAGTCGGTGCGGCTCGCCGAGGGGTAGGCGACCTCGATCTCCTTGAAGCCCAGACCGGTCAGCAGGTCGAACATCGCCCGCTTGCGTTCCGTGCCCATCGGCTCGGCGAGGGCCTGGTTGCCGTCGCGCAGGTCGACGGGCACCCACAGGGGGGCCTGCTCGGTGCGCGCGCCGGGCCAGCGGCGGTCGGCGGGGTCGGTACGGGGGAGTCCGACGCGCTCGTGCGCGGGGCGGTAGCGGTGGAACGGCATGCCGCTGGGGCGCTGCGGGTTCCAGGCGGGGGTGGGGG
>NZ_JASKYT010000590.1:0-2249 GCF_041028275.1 Streptomyces sp. PU-14G | reverse complement strand
GCGTTCCGGCAGCGGAAGGACCGCGGGGAGGGCGGCGGGGTCCTCGCCCAGCAGGGCCGACCTGACCACGCGTTCGGCGGCGCGGCCGTCGTCCCAGGGGCAGAAACGCTCCCGGAACGCGGCCCGCAGGGCGCGGGCCTCGGGGCCGCGCCAGGTGCCGCTCCGGAAGACGGCGATCAGCTCTTCCTCGGTGCGGGTGACGGGCCCCGGGGTCTCGCCGGGGCGGCCGGAGAGCAGGTCGAAGTAGACGCCGCGCGAGTCGCGGTAGCTCTCCCAGTCGGGGGCGTGGATCACCAGCGGGCGGTCGAGGTTGGCGTAGTCGAACATCAGGGACGAGTAGTCGGTGATCAGCGCGTCGGCCGCCAGGCACAGGTCCTCGGTGGAGGGGTGCCGGGAGACGTCCCGTACCAGCCCGCGGGCGTGCAGGTCGCGCAGCACGCTGTCGCGCCCGTAGTAGTAGTGGGTCCGCACCAGCAGCACGTACTCCTCGCCGAGTCCGGCGCTGAGCCGCTCCAGGTCGAGGCGGGGCACGAAGCCCTTGCGGTAGTCGCGTGCGGTGGGCGCGTACAGCAGGGCGGTGCGGCCGCGGGGGATGCCCAGGCGGGCGCGGATGCCGGCGACCTCCTCGGCGGTGGCGGTGGCGTAGCGGTCGTTGCGGGGATAGCCGGCGGGCAGGTCCTCGTGGGCGCAGGGGTAGACCCGGTCCCACACTTCGGCCGAGTGCGGGTTGGAGGTGACGCTCACATCCCAGCGGTCGGCGCGGCGCAGCAGTTTGCCGAAGCTCATGTGGGCCGCCGCCGGGTAGGGCTGCTGGTCGAGGCCCATGGTCTTGAGCGGGGTCCCGTGGTGGGTCATCACGTGTCTCTGTCCTGGCCGTTTGACCAGGTGATCGGGGAAGTTGACGTTGTTGACGAAGTATTTGGCGCGCGCCAGCGTCCGCCAGTAGCGCGCGGAGCCCGGCACGACGTGGTCGGCCCCGGGGGGCAGCGTGGCGGCGGCTTCGGGCCTGACGATCCACACGTTCCGCAGGTGCGGGGCGATCTCCCGTGCCTTCTCCGCGACGGCTGCCGGGTTGCAGGCGGCACCGCGGTACCAGTAGGCGGCGTAGACGGCCAGATCGTCGTCGAGGGGGAGCCTGCGCTGCACGGCGTAGTAGAGGCGGTGGTACCGCTTGGCGAGCCTGCGGCGTGCCGCGCGGGCGCCGCGCCACGTGCGGCCCCGGGCGCGCCGTACGGTCTCGCGGGCCGCGAAGAGGGGGTAGGCGTCGTGCGCGAGCAGCCAGAAGTCGCGGGCGGCGCGGCGGGGCGGGGCGAAGCCGGACGGCTGGTGGGTGCGGTAGTGCCGGGCGGCGTGGCGGAAGTAGGCGCGCCGGTCCGCGGGCCGTACGCGTTCCGTGCGGCGCAGGCAGAACACCAGGTGCGTCACCATCCGCTCGAACAGCAGCCCCCGGTGGTCCGCCAGGTCGGGCCTGCGGTCGAGGAAGGCGAACATCGAGGCGTACTGGGGGAATATGTCGAAGTGCTTGCGGCCGGGGGAGCGCGTGATGGCGCCGCGGTGCCGCTGCCGGTAGTCGACGCACACCCGCGGCAGGCAGCCGATGGTGGCGGCGCACACCATCGCCTCGTTCGAGACGGGCGCGTCCTCGTACAGGCCCGGTGCGAAGCTGAGCCCTTCGTGCTCGTAGAACGCGCGGCGGTAGGCCTTGTTCCAGGCGACGTGGAAGAGCGTGAGCAGGTCGGGGTTCTCGGCCGCGGAGAAGGTCTGGGTGCCGGTGGCGGCCAGCTGCCTGCCGAAGGAGCTGGGTTCCTGGCGGCCCCACCAGTAGGAGCGCTGGTGGTCGAAGACCAGGACGTCGGGGTCGCGGCAGGCTCTCAGCTGCGCGTCGATGGCCTCCAGCGCGCCGGGCAGGTAGCTGTCGTCGCTGTCCAGGAAGAGCAGGTAGTCGCCCTCGGCGTGTGCGACGCCGGCGTTGCGGGCCCGCCCGAGGCCGACGTTCTCGCGCAGGTGCAGCACGCGTACGCGCGGGTCGCGGGCTTCGTACTCGTCGAGGATGGTGCCGCTGTGGTCGGGTGAGCGGTCGTCGACGGCTATGAGCTCCAGGTCGGTGAAGGACTGGCCGAGCACCGAGTCGAGGCACTCGCGCAGGTAGCCCTGGACCTTGAACACCGGTACGACGACGCTGAAGCGGACCATGACCACCAGTCCTTCTCTGCGAGGGGGGCGGAAGGGCCGAGCGGGCCCTCGGGGGC
>NZ_JASKYT010000059.1:0-28753 GCF_041028275.1 Streptomyces sp. PU-14G | reverse complement strand
GCCCGACCGGGCATCCGCCCCGCCGGGCCGGGAGAACCGACCCGCCCGACCGGGACATCCGACCCGGCCCGACCGGGACATCCGATCCGGCCCGACCGGGACGCCCGACCCGGCACAGCCGGGAAACCGAGGAGAAGAGCAGCACAATGACCAGTCACGCCCATTCCGGGCCGCTCACCGCCACCGGTTCGCGCGTGGAGCCCAAGGCGCGCAGCTTCGTGCGGCTCGGCAAACTCGACGTCTACGACTACTACACCAGCATCCTGGTGGCCCTGGCGGCCGTGCTGCTGCCCCTGTCGCGGTTCGACGCGGCGGCCGGCTGGGCGATGGCGCTGTTCCTGCTCGGCGAGGTCTTCGTCGTCATGTCGATGGTCGCGCTGGACGACGTGACCGGCTACCGGGACGGCAGCGACGCGGCCAACTACGGGCCGAACGACCCCCTGCGCAGGAAGCTGCGCAAGCCGCTGATCGCCGGGACGCTGACGCCGCGCGAGGCCCTGGGTTTCGCGTGGGCCACCGCCGCGGCGGGCGCCGCGCTGTGGGCTGCCGCCGTGGCACTCGCCCCGCACCGGCCCGTCTGGACGCTGGTGCTCGTGCCCGCGCTGTTCGTGGTCGCGCTCCAGTACTCCTACGGGCTCAAGATCAGCTACCACGGCTTCCAGGAAGTCTTCCTGGTCGGCCTGGGCGTCGCTTTGGTGCTGGCCCCCTACGGGCTGGCGGCTGGGCACTTCTCCGGGTTCGTGCTCGTCGCGGGCGTGCTGTTCGGGGCAGGTCCGCTGATGTTCGGCGTCTACTCCAACACCAACGACATCCCCGGCGACCGCGCGGTGGGGCGCCGCACCGTGGCCTGCCTGGTGGGCCCCCGGGGCAACGCCGCCTTCGTCGGCGCGCTGTCCGCTGCCGAGTTCCTGCTGGGCGCGGTCGCGAGCGCGACGGGGATCGCGCCCTGGTGGTTCGTGGTGCTGATGCTGCCGGTGACCGCGCTGCGGGCCCGCCAGTACCTGACGGGCTTCCGCGGGGACGGGGACATCATGCGGGCCCGCAGGCAGGGCTTCGTCGTGCACCGGGTCAGCACCGTGCTGCTCGTCGCGGCGGGGCTGCTGCACGGCGCGGAGGCCGCCGCGTGAGCGGGCGCCCTGAGGTGGACGCCGTGGTCGTCGGCGCGGGCGTCGCGGGCCTGACGGCCGCGCACGAGCTGCGCCGCGCCGGCATGCGGGTCCGGGTGCTGGAGGAACGCGACGAGGTGGGCGGGCGGATGCACAGCTTCCGCCACGACGGCTGGACCGTCGACGAGGGGGCCGAACAGATCTCCGAGCACGGCTACCGCGCCACCTGGGAACTGCTGCGGCGCCTCGGCGTGCCGGACGAGGACGTGCCGCTGATCGGCAGGTCGATCGGGGTGTGGCGGGCCGGGAGGGCCCATCCCGGGGTGGCCGCCAGGAGTGCCGCCGCCACCGGTGCGGGGCTCGCACCCCGCGCCCGCCTCGATCTGCTGCGGCTGACGGCGTGGCTGGCCCGGCACGGCTCCGCGTTCGACGGCGACCGCCCCGAGCGCACGCCCGTGGGCGCGGCGACAGTCGCGGAGTTCGCCCACCGCTACCACCCGGACCTGCACGACTACCTGCTCCAGCCCGTCGCGGGCAACTTCTTCGGGTGGCGCACGGAGCACTCCGCCGCCGCGCCGTTGCTGAGCCTGCTGCGGTCGGTCGGCACCACCGAGCGGTGGCGCACCTACCGGGACGGCATGGACCTGTTGACGCGGCGGCTCGCCGAGGATCTCGACGTCGTCACCGGCGCCGCGGTGCGCGAGGTCGTCTCCGAGCCCGGTTTCGCCCGGGTGCGGCTGGCCGACGGCCAGGTGACGGCGCGCGCGGTCGTGCTGGCCGTACCGGCACCGGTCGCCGCGCGGCTGCACGCCAACGCGCCGGCGGACGAGTTGCCGTTCCTGTCGGCGTGCGCCTTCACGCCCGTACTGAAGGTGAGTTGTCTGCTGGACCGGCCGCTGGCCCCGCCGTCGCCGCAGCCGCTGTACGTGCTCCTGACGCCCGCGGCCGAGGAGAGCGTGCTGTCCGGCATCATCGTCGACCACGCCAAGCATCCGGCGCGAGCGCCCGCGGGCAAGGGGCTGCTCACGCTGATGGCCGCGCCCGGGCAGCTGCCCGCGCTGCTGCGCGCACCGGACAAGGAGGTCGCCGACCAGCTCGTGGCCGCGGCCGAACGGTACGTACCCGGCCTGCGCCGCGCCTGCACCAACACCTTCGTGCACGGGTTCGCCCACGGGCTGCCCGAGGCCACTCCGCAGGCGCTGCACCACCGCAGGGCGTTCGCCGAGCGGCCGGTGCGGCCCGTGGAGTACGCCGGGGACTGGATGACCCTGCGCCCCGCCAGCGAGGGTGCCGTGCGCGCGGGGGCGCTGGCGGCCTCCCGGGTCCTGGCCCGAACGCGGTCCCGGCTGCCTGGGCCCAGGTCCGCTCCCCCAGACCGCCGTCCCGTCTCCGGCGCCCTGGTGGGCGGCGGAAAGGAGAGCGAGTGAAACCGCACGACATGGGTGTCCTCTTCGACGAGTGCGCCGACCGCGGCGTCAGCACCCGCTTCCACCTCGACCGGCCGTTCGACATCGGCGGGGAGGAGGCGACGCGTTACACCGTGCCGGAACTCGCCACGCTGGTACGGCGGGCCGCCGGCTGGTTCGCCGCGGCGGGCGCGGGCCCCTCCGACCGGGTGGCCATCGTCAAGCCCAACCACTGGGACTACGACGTGCTGGCGTGCGCGGCCGTGCGCGTCGGCGCCGTCCCCGCGCAACTGTCGGCGGACCTGCCGCACCAGGCCCTCGTCACGCTGCTGCGGCGGCTGCGGCCCGCCCTGCTGGTCACCACCGCCGCGATCTGGGAGCGACTGCGCGCGGCCGAGCCCCCAGCGCCGGCGCACACCACCCTCCTCCTGGACGGCTCCGCGCCCGGAGCCCTCGCCCTGGCCGACGTGGCCGGCATCCCGGCGCCCGCACCGCACCGGCGGCACGACGACGAGCCGCTGGTCATCAACCACACCTCCGGCACCACCGGGGTGCCGAAGCTGGTGGCGCACTCGACCCGCACCATCATCGGGAAGCTGGCCAGGTTCGAGACCGTGCGCTACCCGCGGATCGGTGTGCGGCGCGACGACACCCTCGTCAACGCCAACGCGTTCGCCCACGGCAGGACGTTCTGCTGGACGGCGAGCGCCCTGTGCCTGGACCCGGCCGAGATCGCCATCCTCACCGGCCAGGACCCCGATCTGGCCGACCCCGTCCTGCGCGCCCACCCGCCGACGATCGTCGAAGCGCTCCCCTCCGCCTACGTCCGCTTCCAGCCGCTGACCGCCCGCCTCGACAACCCCTTCCGCCGGGTGCGGCTGTTCATCAGCACCTACGACGCGATGCACCCGCCCACCCTCCGCGCCTACCTGCGGGCCAGCGCACACCGCGCGCCGCTGTGGATGCAGGGCTGGGGGCAGACGGAGACGGGTCCGCTGACGTTCCGCTTCCACACCCGGCGCTCCGTCGCGCACGCCTCCCAGGCGCGGGGCGTGGGACGTCCGGTGCCCGGCAAGACCCGGCTGCGCGTCGTCGACCCGGACACGTTCCGCACGCTGGGCCGCGGGCAGGCCGGGCTGGTGCTGGCCCGCACGTCCGCCTGCGCCGCCGGGTACGTCGGCGAGAACGAACGCTGGGCGGCCAAACGGCACGGCGCCTGGTGGAACACCGGCGATCTGGGGCGGCTGCGCGGCGACGGCAGTGTGGAGCTGCTGGACCGCGAGGTGGACCACACCCCGGGGCTGAGCTGCCTGCGCACCGAGGACCTGTTGGAGGACCGGCTGCCCGAGGCCGCCGAATGCGTGCTGCTGAGCCCCTCGGGACGCCGTCCGCTGCCGGTCGTCGTCACCCGGGACGGCCTGCTGGACCGCGCCGCCTGGGACCGGGCGGTGCGGGACCTGCCGCCGCTGGGCGAGCCGGTCGCGCTGACGTGGGACCAGGTGCCGCGCACCGGCACCGGCAAGGTACGCCGCACGGCGCTGCTGCGGCAGCTGACCGGGAGCGGCGAGACGGTGGGCTCGGGACGGTGGACGTGACGAGCCGCGCACCGGGCCCCGGCGAGAAGAGGGAGGACGGCACACCGTGGCCGACACACTGACGCAGGCGGCGCGTTACGCGTTCGACAACGACACGGAGCACAGCCGCGAGCAGCACCGCTGTCTGGCCGCCGCCTATGACGCCGCCACGTTCGCGCACCTGGCCGCGGCGGGGGTGGCGCCAGGCTGGCGGTGCCTGGAGATCGGGGCGGGAGGCGGCAGCGTCGCGCACTGGCTCGCCGAGCGGGTGCTGCCCGGAGGCCACGTCACGGCCACCGACGTCAAGCCGCACCACATCGCCGCCTGCGCCGGGCTGACGGCGCTCGCGCACGACGCGGCCACCGACCCGCTCCCCGAGGCGTCCTACGACCTGGTCGTCGCCCGGCTGGTGCTCCAGCACCTGCCCCAACGCACGGCGGTACTGGGCAAACTGGTGCGGTCCCTGGCCCCTGGCGGGGTGCTGCACGTCGAGGAGTTCGACACCTCCTACGAGCCGCCGCTGCTGACGCCCGACGAGGAGTCGGCCCGGCTCTACGGGAAGTTCCTGGACGCCAAGTGCGCCGTCTTCCGCGCGGGCGGCGGCGACCCGCACTGGGGGCGGCAGGTGCCCACGGCGCTGCGCGCGGCCGGGCTCGTGGACCTCGACGTGCGGCCCCGCATCGAGCTGCGCACCGCGGAATCGCCCGGCCTCCAACTGCAGTTGCACCACACCTACCACCTCCAGGACCGGCTGCTGGCGGCGGGCATGACGCTCGGCGAGCTGGAGAGGGTCCGGGCGCTGATGCGGGACCCGGAGTTCCGTGCGGCGTCCAGCGTCCTGTACGCCGTCCAGGGCCGCAGGCCCGGCGACGGAGAGGGGACGGCGGGGTGACGACGAGCCCGCCCCGCACCCAGGTGGCTCCCGCCCCCGCGGTGGCCCAGCGGGTCGCCGCCCGGCTGCTGGCCCTGGTGGACGACCCGGGCACCGCCGCCGTGCCCTGCCGCATCGACTGGACCGGCCCCGTCGACCTCCCCCTGCACAGCGAACAGGCCGTGCAGGCGGCGTGCGGGCTCATGGAGGTGCACGGCCGCGCCGCCGGACGGCCCACGCCGCTCGCCGTCGACTACGCCGGCACGGTGGCCGGGGTTCTGGCGGCACAGGGCGTCTGCGCCGCGCTGCTCGGCCGCGCCGCGGGGGCGGACGTCGCGCGGGTGCGCACGTCGGTCAGCCAGGCCGCGCTGTTCAGCGTCAGCCAGTACCTGGCCGCGGCCACCGCCGACGGCGACGAGGACGGTCCCCCGCCGGCGACCGCCACGCGGCGGGAGGCGCCCACGGACGTGGGCCACCGCCCCTTCGTCTCCGCCGACGGTGTGCCCTTCGAGTTGGAGGCACTCGACGCCGAACGGTGGCTGGGGTTCTGGCAGCGCCTGGGGGCACCCGGCGCCGCTCTCCGCGCGGGGTGGCGCCCCTTCCAGCAGCGCTTCGCGACGGCCACCTGCCTGCTGCCGCAAGCCCTGCACCGGGCCGCGGGCGCGGCGCCGTACTCGGCGATCCGTACCGCCGCCGCGCAGGCGGGGGCCGACGTCCTGCCCATCGGCGCGGATCCGGGCGGCGGTCGGACGCCACCGGCCTGGCGTCTGACAGCGCTGGGCGACGCCGCGGCCGACGTTCCGCCACCGGCCCCGGACGCGGTGCGCAGGCCGCCGGGAAGCGGGTGCGCCGCGACCGGGCGCTCTCCCCTCGCGGGGCTGCGCGTCGTGGAGTCCACCCGGCGCGTGCAGGGGCCGTTGGCGGGGCACGTGCTGCGGCTGCTCGGCGCGGAGGTGGTGCGGATCGAGCCCCCCGGTGGCGATCCGATGCGCGGCATGCCGCCCATGGCGGGCCCCACCTCGGCGCGCTTCCGCGCCCTCAACGACGGCAAACCGGTCGTCGAGGCGGACCTCACGACCGGTCGGGGCCGGCGCACGGTGGAGGAGCTGGTGGCGGACGCCGATGTCTTCCTCCACAACTGGGCACCGGGCAAGGCGGCGCGGCTCGGCCTGGACGCCGAAGACCTGTCCGCCGTGCGGCCCGGTCTCGTCCACGCCTGGGCCTCGGGGTGGGGCGACGCGCTGGGGGAAGCCCCTCCCGTGGGCACCGACTTCCTGGTGCAGGCCCACAGCGGGCTGGCCGCCGCCGTACGCCCCGCCCCTCTGCCGCCCGCCCCCTCGCTGATGACGCTCACCGACGTGCTCGGGGGGCTCCTGAGCGCGCAGGCGGTGCTGGCGGGGCTGCTCGCGCGCAACCGCACCGGGCGAGCCCAGCGCGCCGACTCCTCGCTCCTGTCCGCCGCGGCCCTCGTACCACGGCCGCGGCAGCGCGCCCGGTGGGGTCCGTGGGATGCGCCGCCCGCCACCGCCGACGGCCACCTGTGGCTGGGAGAGACCGCCCGCGCGCATCCGGAGCAGTTGGGGCGGGTCATCGGTGCGGACGCGGTCCGCTGCCCCGACACGGCCGCGGCCCGGCTGCGTTCGGGGACGAGCGCCGCGTGGGCGGCACGCTTCGCCGAGGCGGGCCTGACGGCGCTCCCGGTCGGCACCGACCTCGCGCGGCTGGCCGCCGACCCGCGCTTCTCCGCCGCCGTCCACCGCGACGCGTACGCGCGCCCGCTCGCCCCATGGGAGTTCCTGTGACCGCTGCTCGTGCCGCCTGGACGTCGAACGCGGGCGTGACCGTGCGGGACCTGGTCCCGGCCTCGCTCCGCCGCGCGTGGGTGCGCCAGGGGTGGTGCCCGGACCGCGACGTGTACGCCCTCTTCTCGGAGCGCGTGCGCGCCCACCCCCGCAGGGCGGCGGTCATCGACGCGTCGGGCACCGTCGACTACGCCGGACTGGACGCCACCGTGCGCCACTTCGCCTCCCGCCTGGCGGAGCACGGGTTGGGCCCGGGCGACATCATCGCCCTGCGGCTGCCCAACGGGCGGGCCGCGGTGGCCGCGGAGCTCGCCGTGGCGGCCGTCGGCGCGGTCGCCCTCCCCTACCCGCCGGGACACGGCAGCCTGGGGCCGACCGGGCTGCTGACGCGCTCGCGGGCCCGCGCCCTGATCGTGGCACGGGAGCGGGACGCGGTGCCGAACGCCGGCCTGCCGCACCTGGAGACGGTCTTCACCTGCGGCGAAGGCCCGCGCTCCGCCCAGTCGCTGACGGCCGGGGCCCGCAGGCCCTTCCGGCCCCGCGCGCACGATCCCGAGGCACCCGTCCGCCTCCTCGTCTCCTCGGGGTCGGAAGCCGAACCGAAGATGGTGGCCTACTCGCACAACGCGATGGCGGGCGGGCGTGCCTCCTACGTACGGGCTCTGCACGACGGTTCGGGGCCGATGCGCAACCTGCTGCTCGTCTCGCTGGCCTCGTCGTTCGGTTCGCTCGGCAGTTACGTCACGCTCGCCGCGCTCGGCGGCACGCTCCTGCTCCAGGAGAGCTTCGACGCGGCGGCGGCCCTGCGTACGCTGGTCGCGCACCGCCCCACCCACGTCTTCGGGGTTCCGGCGATGCTGCGCCGTCTGGCCGACCTTCCCCGGCTGCCCCGGGAGGACACAAGCGGGCTGCGGGCGCTCGTCTCCAGCGGGGCCGCGCTGCCCAGCACGACCGCCGAGGCGTGCCGCGCCCGTTTCGGCCGCCGTGTCCTGACCGTCTACGGCTCCTCGGACGGGGTGAACTGCCACACGGCCACGGGCGACGGCGGCGGCCCCACCTGCGCCGGGATGCCCGACCCCGCCGTCGCCGAGATCCGCGTCGCCGCACCCCGCGGCAGCGCGCTGCCGCTGCCTGCCGGGCAGTCGGGCGAGATCCTGGCCCGCGGGCCGATGACCCCCCTGTGCTACGTGGCGGAGCCAGGCCAGGACGCCCGCTACCGCACAGACGACGGCTGGGTGCGCACCGGCGACCTGGGGCGGCTGGACGCCGACGGGCGGCTGCACGTTCTCGGGCGTCTCAAACAGATCGTCGTGCGCGGCGGCTACAACATCAGCCCTGCCGAGGTAGAGCGGGAGCTGGGCAGCCATCCGGCGGTGGCCGAGGTGGCGTGTGTCGGTGTGCCGGACCCGGACCTGGGCGAACGCCTGTGCGCCTGCGTGCGCCAGGCCCCCGGCCCCCGGCCCGCGCCCCTGACGCTGGCCGCGCTCACCTCCTACCTGGAGGACGAGCGCGGCCTGGAGCGCCGGAAGCTCCCCGAGCGGCTGCTCCTCGTGGAGCGCATGCCGCTCGGCCCCACCGGCAAGGTCTGCCGCACCACCCTCGCCGGGATGACCGCGTCCTCCTCCGCCGGCAGGGCCGAGCCGCCCGCGTACGCGCCCGTCAGTCCGTGAGGGTGGCCGGGTCGCTGACGCCGGGCTCGCCCGTCTCGACGTGTCCGGCGAGCCGGCGCAGCCACGTCTCGTCGGTGTCGGTGGTGACCGACAGGTCGTACCAGCGCTTGGTGGAGCGCAGGCTCACCGTCCGCACCACCCGCGCGCCGGCCCGCACCCGGTGGGTCTCCTCCGCGCCGCCGTAGGCGTTGGCGACCGTCAGGTCGCAGTCGTCGTCGCCGTCGTTCGTCATGGTCAGCTCGATGTCACCGCTCTCGCCCAGATGGCGGGCGGTGACCTCCGGCCCGGCCTTGTCCGCGGGTCCCGCGAAGGTGCGCAGGAAGCCGCCGGGGCCGTGCGCCGTCAGGTCGTAGGCGCCCTCGGAGTAGGCCGCGTTCCACGTGTCGGACAGCTTCTTGCCCGCCTCGGTGGTGTAGGTCCACGGGCCGTCGGTGCGGTTGGCCGAGGTGACCAGGAAGAAGGCACCGGCCTGCTCGCCGCCGCTGAAGGTGAGCGTGAACTTCCCGTCGGCGACCTGCGCCGAGCCGTCCACCAGCGGCGCGTAGGGCAGCGGCCGGGTCGGGCGGGAGCCCGGCTCCTGCTTGGGCAGCACCGGCTTGGCCGGGGGCTTGGGCACGTAGGAGTCGTGCCGCTCGTTGTCCGGCGGCTCGTAGGCGCCGGTGTCGGGCAGCGAGGCCGGGTCGGTCTCCTTGAGCCCGAAGTCGAACGCCGAGGTCAGATCGCCGCAGATCGCACGGCGCCACGGCGAGATGTGCGGCTCGTGCACGCCGAAGCGGCGCTCCATGAAGCGGATGATCGAGGTGTGGTCGAACAGTTCGGAGCAGGCGTAGCCGCCGGTGCTCCACGGGGAGACGACGAGCATGGGGACGCGCTGGCCCAGGCCGTAGGGGCCGGGCTCGTAGCCCTTGACGCCGCCGGTGTAGGAGTCGAGTTCGGTGGTGACGGTGGAGCGGCCCTGCGCGGCGGAGGCCGGCGGGTAGGCGGGGACGACGTGGTCGAAGTAGCCGTCGTTCTCGTCGTAGGTGATGAACAGCGCGGTCTTCGCCCACACGTCCGGGTTGGAGGTGAGCGCGTCGAGGACCTGCGAGATGTACCAGGCTCCGTAGTTGGCGGGGAAGTTCGGATGCTCGGTGAACGCCTCGGGGGCGGCGATCCAGGAGATCTGCGGCAGCTTGCCGGACTGCACGTCGGCCCTGAGGACGTCGAAGAAGCCGTCGCCCTTCTTGGCGTCGGTGCCGGTGCGGGCCTTGTCGTAGAGCGCGTCACCGGGCTTCGCGTTCTGGTACTTGGTGAACCACAGCAGCGAGTTGTCGCCGTAGTTGCCGCGGTAGGCGTCCTCGATCCACCCCCAGCCGCCGTCCTCGTTCAGCCCGTCGCCGATGTCCTGGTAGATCTTCCAGGAGACGCCCGCCTGCTCCAGCCGCTCGGGGTACGTCGTCCAGCCGTACCCGGCCTCCTCGTTGCCGAGGACCGGGCCGCCGCCCTTGCCGTCGTTGCCCGCGTGCCCCGTCCACATGTAGTAGCGGTTGGGGTCGGTCGCCCCGATCATCGAGCAGTGGTAGGAGTCGCAGACGGTGAAGGCATCGGCGAGTGCGTAGTGGAACGGGATGTCCTCGCGGGTCAGGTAGGCCATGGTGCCGGGCCCCTTGGCCGGTATCCACTGGTCGTACCTGCCCTCGTTCCAGGCCTGGTGCCCGCCCGCCCAGTCGTGGTTGAGGCCGGCGATGAACTGCATGCCCAGGTTGTCGGCGTCCGGGTGGTAGGGCAGCACGTCCTTGGAGCCGTCCGACTGGTGCCAGACCGTCTTCTTGCCCGTGGGCGCCATGGGACGGGGGTCACCGAAGCCGCGCACACCGCGCAGGGAGCCGAAGTAGTGGTCGAAGGACCGGTTCTCCTGCATCAGCACGACGATGTGCTCGACGTCGTCGATGCTGCCCGAGCGGCGGGCGGCGGGGATCGCTGCGGCGCGCTGGATGCTGCCGGACAGGGCCGAGAAGCCCGCGGTGGCACCGGCGATCTGGAGGAACCTGCGGCGGTTGAGTGCTGGCATCTGTCTGCTGACCTCACAAGGGTGTGCGAAAACGTGCGAGTCAACGGAGTCTGTCAAGAAGAACCCCGCCCAGGGAAGTCACCTGTATGAACAAGTTGGCAACATCTGAGGACGAGAAGCCACCCTCTCACCCACCTCTACCTGCACAATCGCGACGTATCCCGCGTCAAATGCCCGACCCAGCGGTGCGCGATCGAGCGGTGCGCGACCCAGCGGTGCGCGCCGCCGTGCGACACCCGCCGAGAGGAGCGGGCATGCCGGTCACCGGCGGGACGCCCGTTGCGCGGTGACCCGGCGGCGGCTCCAGACCAGGAGCCCCACCAGGATGAAGCCCGCCAGGATCAGGCTGGAGCCGGTGCTCCAGCCGCTGAAGGGCAGCTCGGGCACGAGCCCCCAGGCCACACCCGCACCCATCAGGGCGAGCGCCGCGAGAGCGGAGCCCGTCAGACGCAGCGGCGAGGAGACGCTCTCCTCGGCGGCCTGGAGCGCCCTGTCCCGCACCGGCTCGACGTAGCGGTTCAGCCCGGGAAACTCACGGGAGAGGACGACCAGGCCGGCGAAGACGAGCAGCAGTCCAGGCCCGGGCAGGACGAGGAGCGCCACCCCGACGAGCAGCAGCAGTCCCCCGCCCACGAGTGTCCCTACGCGTCTGACATGTCTGCCGGCCGCCATACCGCTCCCTTCGTCGCCGCACGCCCTTCGAGGGCGTCTCCGAAACCGGAAAGACCAGAAGACCAGAAGACCCGGAGACTGTCGGCCTGACACGGCGTTCACGGCGTTCCTGGCGTTCACCGCCGTCGCACCGCACCACACCGCACCGCACCGCACCGGGACGGCCACCGCTGTCCGGCCACCGAGGCATCCGGCGGGCACACTGGCGGGGCCCCTCCCCCGGGGGTCGGCACGTCAGGTCACCAGTCCCCGCCGGTAGGCGTAGACGACTGCCTGGACGCGGTCGCGGAGATCGAGTTTGGTGAGGATGCGGGAGACGAAGGTCTTGACGGTCTCCTGGCTCAGCAGAAGGGCTGCGGCGATCTCGCTGTTGGAGAGGCCGTCCGCGATGAGGCGAAGGACCTGGAGCTCACGAGGGGTCAGCGGGGTGTCGTCCGGGCTGCCCTCGGCGGGCCGGATGCGGGCGGCGTACCTGCCCACGAGCTGGCGTGTCACCTCGGGATCCAGCAGGGCGGCACCCATCGCCACGGTGCGGATCCCGTGCAGCAGCTGGGCGGGCGGTGCCTCCTTGAGCAGGAACCCGCTCGCCCCCGCGCGCAGCGCCTCGTACACGTACTCGTCGAGGTTGAACGTCGTCACCACGAGAACCTTGACGGGCCGCGGCACCCCGGCACCGGCCAGCAGGCGAGTGGCCTCGATGCCGTCGAGCACCGGCATCCGTACGTCCATCACCACGACGTCGGGGCGCAGCCGGCCGACGAGGTCGACCGCCGTCCGTCCGTCGCCGCACTCGCCCGCCACCTCCAGGTCGGGCTGCGCGTCGATGATCGTCACCAGCCCGGTACGGACCAGTACCTGGTCGTCGCAGACGAGGACCCGGACCGGCGCCGTCACGACGCGCTCCGCGCGGGTATGCGGGCCCGTACGACGAAACCGCCGCCCTGCTGCCGCCCCGCGCTGAAGTCGCCGCCCAGGACGTCGACCCGTTCACGGAGCCCGGCCAGGCCCCGGCCGCTCCCGCCGGGAGAACCGGCTCGCGCACCGGAACCGTCCGTGCCGACCTCCACGACGATCTCCCGCACGGTGTGCCGCACCTGAACCGAGGTGCGGCCCCCGTGGGCGTGCTTGAGGGCATTCGTCAGGGCCTCCTGGACGACCCGGTAGGCCACCAGGTCGGCGCTGCCGGTCGCCTGCGCCGGGGTGCCCTCCTCGGTGAACTCCACCGGCTGGCCGGCCCGGCGCGTCTGCTCGACGAGCGTGAGAAGTCTGCCCGCAGGAGGCGTTCTGGCGTCGGCACGGTGGTCGGGATCGAGCAGGTCCAGCAGGTGCCGCAGGTCGGTGAGAGCCCGCCGGCCGGTGTCGGTGGTGGCGGTGAGCGCCTGGTCGAGGCGATCGGGCGCGGCCGTCAGATAGCGTGCCGCCTCCGCCTGCACCACCATCGCCGTCACATGGTGGGTCACCACGTCGTGCAACTCGCGGGCGATACGCGTCCGCTCGGCGGTGCGCGTCTCCTCCGCGATCCGCAGACGGCGTTCTGCCTCCGCTTTCCTGGAGGAGCGCACCCAGGCACCGATGCCCCACACGAGGGCACACGCCAGGTAGAACGCCACGAACTCGTCCAGCCCCTCCGTGCCGAGCCGGAAGAGGGCGAACGCCAGCGGCACGTACGCCACGGAGAAGACCAGCACGGTGGCGCGCCGGTGCCGCTCCAGATGGGCCCCCGCGCTCAGCAACGCGAAGGACAGCCCGGTGCCGGCGAGCGTGTGATACCCGAGAAGCTGGTCGGTGGCGAAGCCGACGAAGGCCACGGCGAGACAGGTGACCGGCCACCGCCGCCGCCCCGCGAGCGGAAGGCACTGCAGGGCGACCGCCACCACCGCCAGCGCGTCGAAGGGACGGTCAGGCAGGCCGCCGAGCTGCGTGCCGTGACTGTGGAACGCCGGCACGAACGACGGGACGAACAGCAGCAGCGCGAGCGGGAGGTCCCGGACCACGACATCGAGACGCCGCCACAGCTCGGGGACCAGCCGAGAACGGATCACCGGGGAAGTGTACTGGTGGCCTCGGCCTGCTCGGCCTGCTCGGCGCGCTCGGCGTGAGGCCCGGTGCGCTGCTCGGTCTGGCCCTGAGTGCGCCGCTCGGCGCGCCGGCGGCGGGGCGTCAGGTGGCCGCGACGGCGAGCCAGCCAGAGGAACGCGAGCGTCGCCAGCGCGCAGAACGCGACCGAGAACACGCTCCCCTCGGGCCCGAAGTCCCCGCCGGTGACGAGCTGCGGGCCGGACGCGGTGGTCTCCAACAGCCCCTGGTTGGCGCCGTTGCCGGAGACCACGCTGCTGAAGACGCCGGCCGCGGCGAAGTTCCAGCCGAAGTGCACGCCGATCGGCACCCACAGCGTGCGGGTGGCGACGTACGCGGCGGTGAGCATGCCGCCCGCCTCGATGGCGACGGCGAGAGCACCCCACCAGGTCGCGTCCGGATTGGCCAGGTGGTACGCGCCGAACAGCACGGCCGTCACCGCCATCGCGATCCAGGTGCCGGTGTGCTCCTCGACGATCCGGAACAGGACGCCGCGGAAGAGCAGTTCCTCCGTCACGGCGGCGGCAGCCATGAACCCGACGAGCCCCACCGCTCCGGTCGTCGAGCCCCGGCCCTCGATCTCGTAGTACCCGTTGGTGGCGAGTTGCAGGACGACGAGCCCGAAGACCGCGGCCCCGGCCAGCGTCCCCGAGGCGAGCGCGGGCGCCGCGCCCTGGCGGGCCACCTCCGCCACCGTGCGGTGCTCGGTCCGCCGGACGATCCACGCGTAGACGAGCAGTGCCAGCGCGGCTGTCGCGAGGCCGACCGCGAGCGTGAGCCAGGGGTTGCCCTCCGGCACCGACGCGATGACCTGGCCGCCGATCAACGCAACCGCCGCGACGGCAAGAAGCTGCCATAGCACTCTCATGAGACTCTTCTCCGGGTCCGCTCTCCGAGTCCGCGGCCGAAGCGCCGCGGCTGTGCCGGAACGCTACGGCGCCGGGGCCCCGGGGGCGTCACCACGCGGTGGACACTTGCGGCACGCCCGTGTAGCTCGCACGGGGGACAACGCCCTCCGGAGCAGCTCGATTGCCGGTCTGGCGCCTACGCGCGGTCCGCGGCCTGCGAGGTGACACGCTCAAGAGCCCCGGCCGCGACGCCGGGCTGGTCGACGTAGATGTAGTGCTCGCTGTTCTTGGCGGTGCTCAGCTTGCTGCGGCTGGAGACCGCCAGCCACTTGCGCTGGCCCTCGGACCACGCCCGCTCCATCGCCGCCCCGTGGTCGGGCACCTTGGCCAGATACCGCTTCCCGTGCTTGATCACCGCCACGGGTATGTCCCCGGCAGAGCGCACCTTCCCGTCGCGGACCGTGAGTTTCTCGGGGTTCTGCCCGTGCAGGACCGCGAGGGTCTGGTCACGCAACTCGGCCGCCGGACCGGTGGCGGACTCGGGCACCGCCTCGGCGAGATCCGCGTTCTGCGTCGGTGAGGTGGCATCCATCAGGACCAGCCCCGCCACCCTGCCGTGGTGGTCGCCGGCATACCGGGCGGCGATCAGCCCGCCCAGCGAGTGCCCGCCGAGAACGACCGGAGCGTCACCGGAGACCCGCTCGATCACCCCGGTCAGCACCTTGCCGCTGCTTTCGAGGGTCTGAGGCCCATCCGGCTTGTCGCTGGCACCCGCACCGAGCCGGTCGTAGGAACAGACCCGGTTCTTCCCGCTCAGCGTCTTCTGAAAGCCCGCCATCTTCTTCAGCCCGTCGCCGCCACCGTGCAGGAGGACGATGACCGGCCTGCCGTCCGCCCGGCTACCGGCGCAGGACACGTTCACCGACCGGCCGCCGACCTCGATCTTCTTGGTTCCTGTGCCGGTGAGCACGGCGTCACCGGTCGGCTGCTGCGAAGCGGACGACCCCGAAGCCGCCTTCGCGGAGCCGTCCTCCGACGGCTCCTCGCAGCCGACGAGCCCGACACCGCCCACCGCGGCGCACAACGCGATGACGGCAGACACCCTGCCACTGCGGTTCATGTGATCTCTCCCGTAACGAAACGCAGGCCGCCTCCCCCGCCTCCGAGACCAGGCGCCCGTCCACGGCCGGAACGCCGTGGCTCCCCCGAACGCTACGAACCGGGCACCCCGGAATCGTCACCCCGCGGTGGACACCTGCGTGTGGCTCGCGCGGGGGACGGCGTCGACTTACGCGAGGTCTTGCGCGGGAACTTGCGCGAGGACTTGCGCGAGGCACTGAACTCGACCAGGTCGTCGACACCTTCGCCGCCCGCAGCTCGTCGTCGGCTCCCCACGGCTCCGGCCGGCCGAGCCATCCCGCGCCCTCGGACCATCGATACCGCCGCCGGTGCGCACCCGACGCGACAGAGGGAGCGCGGGCGCGGGGCCCACTGGGAGGTACCGAGTAACGATCACTTGGCCGTTCTGGAGTTCTTGCGCTGGTTGGCATGGAAGCGCGCCTTCTTCTGCCGATTCCCACACGTGTTCATGTCGCACCATTTGCGGGTGCGACTTTGGCTCGTGTCGAAGAAGGCGGCTCGGCAGGTTGGTGAGGCGCACAAGGCCAATCGCCCGTCGCGTTCGCCCGCGATGACGCTGATCGCGTCGGCAGCGATCACGCTGAGGGCGTCTTCCACGCAGGAGGCCGAGCTGAGCCGCCATCGCCGCCCGCCCTCGGGCGTCAGGATCGCCGCGGCCCGCCCCTGCGCACTGCGGTCATTGATGACGTGGACAGCCGACGCGGGGAGGGCGTCCTGGAGCGCCGCCGCTGTTGCGGCTGCGTGGATTGATTCCCGCAGCTCCCGGGCGAGGTCGAGTTGGGCAGGGGTGCAGGAGTCCACGGCGAGGCCGTTGACCGCCAGCCAGTCGACGAGTCGGTGCGGCACGGGAATGCGCTCCACGGCGTGGCCATGACGCTCCGAGAGAGTCCCCGTGAAGCTGGTCGCCAGCACGTTGCCGAGGCGGAAGTCAGGGAACTCAGCGCGCATGGAACCACCTTAGCAGGTTGCCATATGATACGGGCGGCTGATAGAACCGTCTCAGCCGGTTCGCGATAGCTCGTCGACGTTCCACGATGGCCAGGAGGTCTCATGCCCCGCCCCACCAGCGACGTGCAAGCCTTTGAAGCCCACGCGACCGACGCCGACCTCGACGATCTGCGCGCGCGGCTGGACGCGGCGCGGCTGCCGGAGGCCGAGACGGTCTCTCGCGCCGCGTCCGGCCCTCACCGATGGGCACAGGGCGTTCCTCTCGCCGACCTCGTCGATGTCGTGCACTACTGGCGCACCGCGTACGACTGGCGTGCTTTCGAGTCGCGCCTCAACCGGATCGGCCAGTTCCGCACGACCATCGACGAGTTGGGAATCCACTTCCTGCACCGCAGGTCCGCGCGCACGGATGCCACCCCTTTGCTCTTGACACACGGCTGGCCGGGCAGCGTCGCGGAGTTCATCGACGGAGTAGACGAACTGGCGGATCCGCACGACGCGGACGCGCCGGCGTTCCACGTCGTGGTCCCGTCGTTGCCAGGCTTCGGCTACAGCGACAAGCCCGCCACCACGGGGTGGGGAATCGAGAAGATCGCGGCCGCGTGGGTGGAGCTGATGGGAAGGCTCGGCTACAGCAAGTTCGCAGCCCACGGCGGCGACTGGGGAGGCCCGATCACCACGGTCCTCGGCGGCAGGTTCCCGGAGCACGTGCTCGGCATCCACACAACGACCGCGCAGGCGCCGCCCGGGCTGACAACGGACGGACTGACGACGGCCGAGCGCAAGTGGACCGAGGACACCCGCGATTTCTGGAACCGCCGCGCCGCGTTCGCGAAGCTGCAAGCGGCCCAACCGCAGACCATCGGCTACTCGCTCGTCGATTCACCCGTCGGGCTTCTTGCCTGGATTCTGGACAAGTTTGCCGAGTGGACGGATACCGAGGACAGCCCGTTCGAGACGATCTCCAGGGACAGGATTCTCGACAACGTCACCCTGTACTGGCTGACGCGGAGCGGCGCGTCATCGGCGCGCATCTACTACGAAAGCCACCTCTCACTCGACCCGGAACTCAAGGTCGACGTCCCGTCAGCAATCGTCGTATACCCCCACGACATCGAGAAGTGTCCGCGCCCCTGGGCGCAGGAGCGGTACCGACAGATCGTCCGATGGAAGGCCGCCGGGTCAGGGGGACACTTCCCGTCCCTGGAGGTGCCCGAGTACTTCGTCAAGGACCTGCAAGAGGGCCTCGCGGCCGTGCTGGCCGCTCGTCGGTGAACATCGGCTGGGCGCCGGTGCCCGCTCACCGCCTGACCCGGTGCAAGGCGCTGCCAGGCGGCGCTACCAGACCGAGCACGTCGAACGGCGGCACGTGGCCGGAAAGCGCGGCAAAGCACGTGGCCGGAAAACGCAGCGAAGCACGTGGCCGGAAAGCGCGGCGAAGGCGGCACGTCTCACCGGCGATGGACGCTGACCGCGTAGCCGCCACCGTCGTACGGGTCGGCGTCCCAGGTGGCGAAGCGGTCGACGAGGGCGAGGCCGGCGGCGGCACAGTAGCCGTCGTACTTCGGCAACGTGATGCTCGGCGGCACAGGCAGGTGGGCCGCGTCCAGGCCGAAGCCGGCGACCAGCAAACCGCCCGGTCGCAGGGCCGCAGCCAGGCGCTCGACCACCGTGGCCTCCGTGCCGGCGGCGAGCAACGGGAAGATGTTGCCTGCGGCGACCACGAGGTCGAAGTCTGCCGCGATGCCCAGCAGGTCCGGCTCGAACTCGGTCAGGTCGAGCCGGAACCAGGGCAGATCGGGCGCCTGTTCCTCCGCCACCGCCAGCATCGACGCATCGAGATCCACTCCGACACAGTCGTATCCGAGCTCCGCCAGCCGGATCATGACCCGGCCCGTACCGCACCCGGCGTCCAGTACCCGCGCTCCGGCAGGCACAAGAGCCGCGCAGAACCGCGCCTCACCGTGCACGTCCTTGCCGCTACGGCTCAACGCCGCGAACCCTGCGGCGTAGTCGCTTCCGGACGTCTCCCCGGTCAGCTCGTTCCAACGGCTCATGGGCCCAACAATAGGTCGGAGGCCGTACCCGTCGGTTGCCGGCCTGCGCGGCGCCCCGGCGCGGACGAACCCGCGCCGGGGACACTCCCTGGCCTCCCTGGACCCCCTGGCCTCCCTGGACCGCCCGGACCGCCTGGACTCCCTGGCCGAGTACCGGGTCGGCCGCGAGAACCCGCTCAGCCCATGTGCCAGGTGAACATCGCCCGGTCGAACCGGCACTCGGCCAGGTCATGAGGGCGTATCAGCCAGTACAGCAGCCCCGAGTCCCCCCAGATCATGCCCGCCTCGTCCACACCGTCGAACTGCGCCAACAGCACCCACTCCTCGGCCTCCGAGCCCGCGACCTCGATTTCGACGAGGTCTTGGATCGACTCGGCGTAGCCACCGATCTGGTGGGCGCTGTCGGCGTCGTCCTCGCATTCGAACTCGATCAGCGCGTCAGTGAAGTCCTCCTCGCAGATCGGATGCTCATAGGAGTCCGGGTACGAGGTGCCCGGCGCGAACGCCGCCACTGCCCTGGGGTGCGAGGGAGCGGGCGCCGTCATCACGGTCCGCGCGGTCAGAGGCAGAGACGGAAACGGTGTGAGCCCGGCGGGCGCCTCACGCACCGGCGCGTCCTGCCCCTCTGGCACGTAGAGGACCCGGGCGCCCGAGCGGCTGTCACGGACCGATGGGCTGACCGCCCAGGACGCGTATCCGTCCAACTGGCCGTCGAAGAAGAAGAACAGCAGTGTGCCTGCACTCGGAAGGGGAATGTCCACGGAGTCGGAAGGCAGCTCAGCGCAGTCGATCGAGGCGATGAGCGACAGAGGCCCGTACCCCTCCCATACCGGCCAGTCCTGTCCGTCCGGCAACCGGGGAAGCCCCCCGATCCTCCCGACGACCGCGTCCGGGTCGCCATCGCCATCGCCATCGATCTCCAGTCGTACGGCAGGACGCAGGAGACCAAGCCACTGTTCTGCGATGTCCGAGGGGAGATGCCGCACAGCAAAGTCACGCCAGGCGTCGAGAGATGCAGATGTCATGACCACCATCATGGCCGACCCCCCTCCTGAGACGCCGCCCCAGTTGGTGAGTCGGTGACCACGCGAGGTCGGACCCCGGTCGGCCGGTGGTGCGCTACCAGGCGGCCGATACGCGCCGCCACACTCGGGCCGCTTCCCCTTGTCTGCGGCGCAGCAAGCCGGGCGGTCATGCGCGAGGCCCTGCTCGTGGGTCACGAACAGGGCCTGAGGCAAGATCGCTGAAGCGTTGGTCACACGGCTGGTCACGATCATGGTCTACCACCTACGAAACCGCAGATCGCAGACCCCAGGAGGGGGCCCGGGGGGCGTCGAGCGATGCGCACGACACCGTGGCGCTGGCCAGGGGGGCATTGGTGCTGCCGTAGACCGCCCGGGCTGCCGTCAGGGTACGTGTCAGTGGTGAAGGGGAACTTGAAGCACACGCGCACGGTGGTGGCGGAGGTGTTGGATTTACGCAACCCGCAACCGTGGTTCAAGCCCTCGGAAGGAACCACATACTGACCTGTACCGCACCCACTGCGACTTGCGGAGATTCGCTCAGCATACGATATGAAGGCTTCCTCCGTAGATGCGTGTTGGTTGACACAGCGACGGCGCGAGCAGCACACGACACAGCCGGACACATTCGACTCAGCGAGCTTCAATGCGAGGGGCTGCGGGGAATGGCTCTCCATGACGAGCGGCTACGGCAGAGCCTTTGCTTCACTCAGAAAAGGAGCTGGTCCGAGACCTTCACCCTGGGGCGTGTGCGCAGGACCAGTGACCCATTGCACTCTCCCATGTCGAAGTCGGTCACGATGAGAGTCTCACCCGGCGAGTGCCGTACAGACAGGCGGGTCGCCCCCTCACGAAACACGTCTGCGATGGTCTCGCCGTTCTCGGCCACCCATCGCAGCCGAACGGAACGCCCCGGTACGTCATACGAGAAGAACAGGTGCTCTGTGTCGCTGTATTGAAAGGTGAGGACGTAAGCACCGCTTTCGTCCATCTCTGGCCACGCATCCGTCTTCTCGAAAATTTCCAGTTCATCCGGGACGGTAAATTCTCGGTACATTATTTCCCTGCTCCTGGGGGTTGAGGTGCGTACGGCGGCCAATGAGGGAGGCTGCCCTGCAAGCTTACATTCGGGCCTTTACCGCGGAAAATTACGGTGGCCAGAGTAGGAGTACCATCAGGGTTCAGGCGCCAAGTGCTCTCCACTCCGAGCGAGCCGTGTGGGCCGTGCAGTACCGAATTTGTGATTCCCATCTTAGCGCTCCCTCCATCCCAATGCTTGGTGAAAGTGCGCTCAAACGGTTGCGCGGAAGCTCGTTCCAGATGATCTGTCACATATGCTCGCATATCCGCAGAATCCGTGATGCCGATTCGATTCAACTGAAGCTCATTTTGAAGCGCTCTTGGTGAATTGTGAGGGTCAGACTTAATATTCTTGTTGAATAGGTAGTCGAGTTTTCGAGGGTTTACCTCGGCCCTGATACTTCCGGGGGAGAGCCCGAGTGGGTCGATTTGGCTGTTGGGGTCATTGAGGTACGCGTATGGATTAGGGGCTGGCGTGAGGCCGAGCGGGTCCGGGGTGAGGTAGCGAGCCGACTCGGGGTCGTAGTAACGGAAGTAGTTGTAGTGCAGGCTCGATTCCGGGTCGGCGTACTGGCCCGGGAAGCGGAGTGGGCAGGTGATGTCGCCGTGGCCGTCAGGCGAGGGGAGGGGAGTGCCCCACAAAGCGGTGCGGTGTTGCCAGGCCAGCGCCCCCGCGGGGGTAATGAGTTCCGTGGGTGTACCCGTCAGGTCGGTGACAACCGCATGGAATTCTGGGTGCGTTTCCGTCGTCTCGGCGAGTTTCGTGAGGAGAGAGGTGCCGGGCTCGGGAACGAGCTGAGTGCAGTCGGTTTGGGTGAGGGGGCGGTGGGTGCCGGGGGCGTAGTCCCAGGTGGTGGATTTGCCATCGGGCGTTGTCTGCTCGGCGAGGCGGGTGTCGTCCCAGGTGAAGCTGGTCGTCTCGCCATCCGGAGATCTCTTGGATATCCGGCGGCCCAAGGGGTCGTAAACGTACGTCCAGGTCGCGCCGTCCGGCGTAGTCGCCGAGGTGAGTCTGTCCTCCGCATTCCAGGTGTAGATCCAGGTGCGGCGTTGGCCGTTCAGGAGGCGGCGTGTTGTCGAGGTACGGCGGCCCGCCGCATCGTGGTCGTACGAAGTGCGGCCGGCTCGGTGGAGAAGGGTTCCTTCGGCCTGGCGTTTGCCTGGGGCCGGGTGGTCGGGTGCCTCGGCGCTGGTGAGATTCCCGGCGGGGTCGTATGCGTATGTCTCCCGCCAGCCGTGCGCGCTGACGCCCGTCACGCGGCCCACCGGGTCGAGGGTGAAGCGGCGGGTGCCTGTGGCCAGTTCCCGGATCTCGGTGAGGTGGCCATCAGGGCGATAGCTGTAGGTGCGGTGCTGGAGAAACTCTGGCCCTGTCCTTGTCGTCTGCGTGGTGAGGCGGTCGGCTGCGTCCCACTGCTGGGTGAGGGAGATGTCGCCGGTTCGGCGTTCCGTCTCGCGTCCTGCCGCGTCGTAGGCGAAGGTCAGTGTGCCGTGGTCGGTGGCCAGTTCCGCGGGTCGGCCGTCGGCGTCGTAGGTCCAGGTGGAGGTGAGGCCGGAGGGTGTGGTGCGCTGTATCGGGAGGCCGAGCAGGTTGTAGGTGTAGGAGATGGTGCGACCGTTGGTTGTTTCGGTCAGCACGCGTCCCAGCGGGTCGCGTTCGATGACGACCTCGGCTTCCGGGCTGCTGGCCCGGATCAGGTCGCCCGTTGCGTTGTAGGTGTACGTGGTGCCGGTGCCCGTATCCTCCTCGTGCTGCTCGGTTGCGCGGCCGAGTGCATCGCGGGAGAAGCGCAGTGTCTGGCCTACTGCGTTCGTGCGAGCTACCAGTTGCCCTGCCGCGTCCAACCTGTAGGTCAGCCTCGCGCCGTTGAAGTCCGTCTCGGAGGTGAGGCGTCCTGCCGCGTCGTACTCGTATTCCCAGTGCAGACCCTGTGGATTGGTCACCCGGGTGAGGCGGAGGGTGGTGTCGTAGGTGAAGGTGTAGGTGGCGCCGTCCGCGCCCGTACGTGACACCGGCATGTCCCATGGTCCAGCGGTGTGGCTGCTGGTGTGACCGGCCGGGTCGGTGTGTGTGAGGAGGTTGCCTTCCGCGTCCCAGGTCCAGCTCTCACGGCCTCCTGCAGCGTCTTCGCGCCAGCGGGGTTTGCCTTCGACCGTCCAGGCCATGCGCGTGACGTGCCCGAGGGGGTCGGTGATTTCCGTGATGCGGCCGAACGTGTCACGTTCGATGCGGGTGGTGTGGCCCAGCGTGTCGGTCACTGTGGCCGGGAGCCCTACTGGGGTCGGGGTGCTGCGGCGGGTGTGACCGAGGGCGTCAGTGACGGCGGTGAGGTGGCCGCGCTCGTCGTACGCGAAGTGGCTGACCGCTCCTGCTGGGTCCACTGAGCGCGTGAGGTTGCCCTGTTCGTCGTAGGTGTGCTGCCAGCGCGCGCCACCTGGTTCCGTCACTTCGGCCGGTTGCCGCAGGTGGTTGTACGTCGCGGACATACGGGAGCCGTCCGGCAGCAGCACCTCCGACAGGTTGCCGTCCTCGTCGTAGCTGTAGCGCGTGGTGCGGCCCAACTGGTCTGTGTGGGAGAGGCGGTCGTGGCCGCGTGCGTCCCACTCGGTGTAGGTGGTGTTGCCGAGCGGGTCGGTCTCGGCCACGACCTGACCGTCGTCGTTGTGGCGGAAGACGGTGCTGTGGCCGTGCGAGTCGGTGTAGGTGGTGGTTCGTGTGGGGTCGTCGTAGGTAAAGGTGTCGTTGTAGATGCCGTCGGTGCCCTGCGTGCGGATCGTGCGGCCTGCTTCGTCGTAGGTGAAGCGGCACCACACCCCGTTGCGGTCGGTCCAGGAGAGCATGCGCCCTTCACTGTCGTAGGTGAAGCGCATGGCTTTGCCGCTGGAGTTGATGACCTCGGCCAGGTTGCCGGCCTCGTCGTATCCGTAGCGCATCACCAGGGTGCCGGAGGCCGGTGCCTGTTCCCGCTCGTAGGGCGAGGGGGCCTCCTCCAGCAGCCGCAGGGCTGTGATCCGCTGCCCTTCGGTCTCGACAGTGAGGTGGTAGCCGCCGGAGTGACGTACCGCGCTGGGTATTCCGTGCGCGTCGCGGTCCACCTCGATGCGGGCGCCGTTGCGGTCCTGCCAGGATTCCACCGGCAGTCGCAGTGTCGTCTCCTCCTGGGTGGGGCCAGGGTGGGCGAAAGTGCGTGTGACGCCGCTGTCGGGGTCGGTGACCCTCAGCACTCCGTCCGGTTTGCCATCCCATTCCAGGGGCCAGCGCGGGCCTTTCTCCGGCAGGACGGGCACGCCCGGCTCCGGGACCGGGTAGACCAGCCGCATGCCGTCCGCCGCCGCGAACACGACTCCCTGCGCATCGAGTTGTACCTGTTCGTCCAGGGTGGAGGACCAGCTCGGACCGAAACACACCCCGGCCCGGTAGGAGGAGACGTGGGTACGGGTGAAGTCCAGCGGCAGCGACGCCGGCAGCGACAGGTCGGTCAACTGCATGAACATCGCCCCAGTGGCGACATCCACCGGCTCCCCGGCGCCCGGCACCTTCTCCGTCGGACGCGAGGACTTGCCCGGGATCAGCTTCTCGCGCAGCGAGGCGGGCGGGCGCATCATCGGTGGCCTCGCCCCCGGCCCGGGGGCAAAGGGCCCAAGGACCGCGCCGGTCAGGGTGCCGTACTTCGCAGCGTTGCTGACCTCCTCCAGACTGAACCCGTCCTGCTGACCGGCCAGGATGCGCGCGGGCTGCGCCACGGCCAGGTCGATGGCGACACTGCTCACCCCGGCGAAGACCGCACCCCGCGCGATACGCGCGACCAATGCCGCGGCACGTGTGGCCAGGGACGCGGACTTCTCGATGCTGAGGGTCACGATCCCCGTCGCCGCTGTCACCGCTGCCGCGTCCGAGGCCCCGAGAGTGGGGCCAGTCAGCACGATCCCGGCCGCGATCACCGCCGCGCTGCCCACGATCTCGCTGCGGATCTGCTTCTTCGTGCCGTCGATATCATCGGCGAGTTCGTCGAGCATCTTGGCCATGTCCCGGGCCGCTTCGGGCAGGCTGCGCAGCCAGCCCTTCTCCCCTTTGCCGACATAGCGGGACCAGAACGTCTCGAACGCGTCGACGGCCTTGCCGCTGTTGACTTCCAGGATCCGCTGCGCCGAGTGGTTGGTGTCCCCCTGCACATCCTCGGCGTCCTTCGCGAACGCCCTCCAGGCCTTGGCCGCATCCCGCAGCTTGTCCTGATCCCCGTCGGGCCAGATCAGGCCCATCCGCTCGAGGATCTCCCACGCCTTCTCCAGAGCGCTCACGCGCCGCCCCCCCTGCGTAGTCCTACTTGCCGTCCGGGTCCCGGTCACCGTGCTCACGGACAGCCCTGGTGAACATCCCCTTGATCAGCTCCTCGTTGTCGACGTGTCCGTCCTTCATGTCATCAAGCGCCTCATGAATACTCACCAACCCGAGCACCAGCACCCCCGCCGCCTCCTCGAGGGATCGCTGGTACGGCTTGTAATCCTTCGCGAAGTTCTCACCCACAGGGTCATCGCCCCACGGCTCGCCCAGACCGTCCAGCGTGGTGATCAGCGTCGTCAGTGCCCTGCTCAACTTCTTGCTCTGCTTACCGAAGACCGGAGCCGCGAGCTTCAACTCCGGCACCTCGATCCCCAGCACCTCCCCACCCTTGGTGGCCCCCGCCCCGTAATCCGAGCTAGTGGTGTGGTTCAACTGCATCCGCGCGGGCTCTTCACCGTGTGACATGACAACCTCTCGTTTTTTCATTCGGGACGGGACCGCGTGGTCAATCTCGGACGATGGACTGGTTTTCCTTGACGATCACGTCCTGCTCGTAGGTGGACTGTCCGTCCGGGAGGGCCGGGTCGCCAGATGGCGGACCGTCGCGGCTGGACGAAAGATTCGCTTGCCCCACCGTGCTCAACTCCAGAGTCACGGGCTGGTGACGCCGTGCCATCGGCCTGGATCACGCTCCAACCTCCGCGCCCCAAAAAGCACTTGAGTGTAGTCACTCGGTGACTCTGATGACAGGGCAGGATGCCGACCCCGGGCCCGCGTAACGCCGCATAGCAGGTGATAAGGAGATTTTCTTGGTCCATCGAGCGCGTGCTCATTGGGTGGTGAGTAGACCGAGCAGCGCGGACCTGAACTGGAGCGTGCTGGCCACCCGGCCACCCGGCCACTCGACCGCAACAATTCATCCACCACCTTCGACGGGCCATGGACATCAGGAACCGGATCGCCCACGTCGATGACGGTCCCTTCCCACAGGCGGACATACGAGACCTGGTGTCCTTCGCCAGCCATCTGAGGGACTGCGTACGGTGAACCACCACCGGTCCGTCACCGTATGCATGCACGTCAATGGACGGAAGTCCCGTACGGCGAACCGACCGCAGCGATGAGCTGCCCTCCGGTGAAGAAGTGACGTGGCCATTTGAAGTCCTGCTCGACATCGACGACGTCACCCTCGGCCACCGCACCCAACTCACTTGGAACCCCCACGACAAGTGGATCTGGTCCGCCGAAGCGGTCCACGAACCGCTCGTGCCGATGGCCGACTTCCAGGCCGCCCAGGCCCGTCAGGAACGCGTCGCAACACCGCGGGTGTGGAGCGCAAGGTCGGTCCGACCAAGCGCAGCTACGCCCTGCGCGGCCTGCTGCGCTGCGGCCTCTGCGACCGCAAGATGCAGGGCAACTACAACCGGGGCCTTCCGCACTACCGCTGCCGCTACCCGGCCGAGTACACGCACAGCGCCTCACTCCCCCACCCGCTGGCCGTCTACGTCCGCGAGGGCGCGCTCCTCCCCCCACTCGATGCCTGGCTCGCCCGCGTCTTCGCCCCTGGCCGCCTCAAGCAGACCCTCGAAGCCTTGCACCAGGCCCAGACCGCGGCCACCCCCGCCCCGGATCCCGCGCTGGAAGCCGCCCGCCGTACCGTCGCCGAATGCGAACGCCGCATCGAGGGATACCGCGCCGCCATCGACGCTGGTACGGACCCGGCAACCGTCATGGAATGGATCAACCAGGCCGCCGCCGACCGCGACGCCGCCCAACGAAAGATCACCGCCGCCCAGACGGCCCCCGCCCCGAAGGCCGCCCGCCCGCTCACCGAGGAGGAGATCGCCCAGATCATCAAGGACCTCGGGGACCTCACTGACCGGCTCCAGCAGGCCGCTCCCGAACGCAAAGCCCCGCTCTACGCAGCGTTCGGGCTCACGCTCAGCTACGAACACAGCAAAAGGGCCGTGACTGCTGAGTCACGGCCCACATGCGTCCGCACACGACGTGCGGATGGTACGTGTCCGAGGGGGGACTCGAACCCCCACGCCCGATAAAGGGCACTAGCACCTCAAGCTAGCGCGTCTACCATTCCGCCACCCGGACTGGGCTGTGCCACGTCAGCGGGGCTGCCGTGGCGACGCCCGTAACGATACCAAGGGTTTGGAGTGCTTCTCACCTGGGTTTCCTGGCGAGAAGGTGGGTTATGACCCTTTTGGTACGCATACGTTCCTCGGGGGACGGGGGCGGGACGCCGGGGTCACCGCCTTCCGCGCAGGTACGCCGCCGAGCGGCGGGCCGAGGTGAGGGAGCCGGCCGGGTTGGCGGCCGGGTCGACCGCGTCGTCGCGCTCCATCAGCCAGTGGTGGCCGCCCCGGCCGTGGCCGTGGCGGCCACGCCGCAGCACGGTGGCGACGAAGTTCTCGTAGTCGAGGTCGCCGTCGCCGACGTCGACCATGTGGAGGCCGTCGGCGGACGCCTCGTCGTGTTCGCCGTCCTTGACGTGGAAGAGCGGGTAGCGGTGCGGGGCGGCCAGCACGTAGTCGAGGGGTTCGAAGGGGGCCGGAGTGCCGTCGGGGCGTGTACTGAAGCGGTACTGGCCCGCGAACGCCCAGTAGATGTCCATCTCCAGGTAGACCAGTTCGGGGTCGGTCTCGGCGAGGAGTACGTCGTAGAGACGCACGTGGGGCTTGTCCTCGGCGAAGCCGAACTCCATCTGGTGGTTGTGCTGGTAGAACTTCAGGCCGCGTGCGCGGGCGGCGGCTCCGTAGGTGTTGAAGTCCTCGGCGGCGCGCTTCCAGCCGTCGACGGTGCGTCCGTAGCGGTCGGGGCTGGCGGCCGTGCCGACGTGCGGGAGGCCGAGCGCGGCGGCGTCGTCGACGACCTTCTCCAGCTGGGTGGCGAAGGTGTAGTCGTCCGGGTTGTCCGAGTAGTAGCCGACGTGGCTGCCGATGCCGCGCAGCCCGTGGTCCCGCATCAGCCGTTTGAGCTGCCGCAGCGTGAGGTCGCCGGTGCCCTGCGTGTAGCCGGCGAACTCGACCGAGTCGTAGCCGTAGCGCTCCAGCTCCCGGAAGACGGTGGCGAAGCCGAGCTCCTGGACCTGGTCGCGGACGGTGTACAGCTGGATACCGAGCTTGCCGCGCGGAACGATCGGCCGATGGCCGTGCCCGTGCCCGTGCCCCGGGGCGGGCCGCCGGTCGGTGGCGGGCTCGGCGGCGGCGGAGCCGGCGGTGAGCAGCGTGGCGGCCGTGGCGCCCGCGGCGACGCCGAGGAAGCCGCGGCGGCGCAGGGTGTGGTCGAGCTCGGGGTGCTGGGGCTGTACGGATCTGTGCGTCATGAAGCATCTCCCAGTGCGAGGTCGAGAAGCAGGCTTTTGACGTCGGTGGCGGGGAAGGGGCGGGTTTCCGCCGCGGCGCCGAGTGCGTCGGGGCGGGAGCAGAGGAGGACGGGTCCGTCCTCGGTGCGCTCTGGCAGCCTGCCGTGGCTGCCGCGGATCGGGGACGGGTCGAGGGGGACGACGGCCATGCGGTACCGCATGCCGGCCTTCTTGCGGGCCAGCGCGGCGGCTGCGCGCAGCTTGACGTAGGGGTCGTGCGGGTCCATGAACAGCTCGACGGGGTCGTAGCCGGGCTTGCGGTGGATCTCGACGAGCTGCGCGAAGTCGGGGGCGCGGCGGTCGTCGAGCCAGTAGTAGTAGGTGAACCAGGCGTCGGGTTCGGCGACGGCGACGAGTTCGCCGGAGCGCGGGTGGTCCAGTCCGGCTTCCTTCTTGCCCGTCTCGTCCAGCAGCCGCTCCAGGCCTGGCAGCCCGGCCAGTGCCTCGCGGGTGGCGGGCAGGTCGGCGGGGTCGCGGACGTAGACGTGGGCGAGCTGGTGGTCGGCGACGGCGAAGGCCTTCGACGTCCACGGGTCGAGGTACTCCATGCCGTCCTGGGTGTGGACGTGGAGGAGTCCGGCGCGGCGCAGCACGCGGTTGATGTCGACGTGGCGGCGCACCGGGGTGATGCCGTACTCGGACAGGACGACGACGGTGCGGCCCTCGGCGCGGGCGTCGGCCAGCAGGGGGGCGAGGGCGGCGTCGACGTCGGCGGCGGCGCGGTGTGCGCGGGGGTCGTCGGGGCCGTGGCGCTGGAGGTCGTAGTCGAGGTG